>JACPQP010000139.1 GCA_016190465.1 Chloroflexota bacterium | reverse complement strand
CTTGAGTGAGCTTGACCAGGCAGTCGGCGGCGGCCTCTCGCGCCTGGTCGACCTCGGCGAGCTGCGCGGCAAGCTCCACGAAGTGGCGGCCTTCATCCCAGATGTCGCTTCTGAGCCTGGTCCCGCGCCGCGGGAAAGGGGAGGAGCTGCCCCCCTCTCCCGCGCTGCGGGACCGGGCTCAGGAACGGCGTCGGGGGTGAGAGCGCCGCGCATCGTCCTCGTCGGCGCGGGCAAGCCCGAAGACTTCACCGTCGGTCGCGCCCGGACCGTGGCGGGCACGGCCGTCCGCTTCTTGCGTCGCCGTCAGGTCCGCCGCGCTGCGATCTGGCTCCACAGTGGCCTCGACCCATTACCCCAGGCCGCGGCGATCATCGAGGGCGCGACGCTGGCCCAGTTCGACACCGGCGTCTACAAGACGCACGACGATCGTCCAGCCGATCTCGATCAGCTCGTCGTCGTCGAGCCGGATCCGGCCCGCGAGGAGGGAGCGCGGGCTGGCGCCGATCGCGGCCGGGTGCTGGGCGAGGCGACGAACCTGGCCCGACGCCTGGCCAACGAGCCGGCCAATCGCCTTGGGCCCGTCGAGCTCGCCAGCGCCGCGCAGCAACTGGCCGGCAACTTCGGCCTGGAGTGCGACGTCCTCGACGAGCGACGCATCGCGGAGTTGGGTATGGGTGCGATCGTCGGCGTCGCCCAGGGGAGCGATCGCCCCCCGCGCGTCATCGTCCTCCGGTACCGGACAGAGTCGAGCGTTCCCCCGATCGGGCTCGTCGGAAAGGCGGTGATGTTCGATAGCGGCGGTATCTCGATCAAGCCCGCCGAGCACATGCACGAGATGAAAATGGACATGTCGGGCGGCGCCGCCGTCCTGGGGGCAATGCAGGCGATCGCCCAGTTGAAGCCACGGGTCGAGGTCATCGGGGTCATCGCGGCGACCGAGAACTTGATCAGCGGCCACGCGATGCGTCCGGGAGACGTCATCGCGACGCTGAGCGGCAAGACCGTCGAAGTGCTGAACACCGACGCCGAAGGACGGCTGATCCTCGCCGATGCCATCACCTACGCGCGGCGGCTCGGCGCGGAACGGCTGGTCGACATCGCGACCTTGACCGGCGCCATCGTCGTGGCGCTCGGCCACGCTGCGACCGGAGTGTTTGGCCGGCCTCACGATTGGGTCGAACTGGTTCGGCGCGCGGCGGAGGTCGCCGGTGAGCGCACCTGGCTGATGCCACTCTTTGACGAGTATCGTGAGCAGCTCCGCAGCGGGATTGCGGACATCGCCAACGTCGGGGGGCGCCCCGGTGGCGCGGGGGTCGGCGCGACATTCCTCGCCGAGTTCGTCGAGCCCGGCATGCCGTGGGCCCATCTGGACATCGCCGGCACGGCCTGGACTGAGAAGGATCTGCCCTATCTGGCCAAAGGCCCGACCGGCGTTGGGGTGCGCACACTCGCACACTTCGCGTTCCAGGCTGCCGCTGTAACCGCGGATGAACGCAGATGAACGCCGATCGCCGCGCCCCGATCCCTCCAGCGGCACTTTCGCACGAGTCATCTCGAGCCGCAGCCCCCGTGTCATTGCGAGCCGCGCTGCGCTGGTCATTTCAAGCCGCGGTCCTTGTGTCATTCGAGCCGCAGCATCTGGGTCATTCCGAGCCGCAGCGAGGGATCTCGGCCGTGGCCGTTGTGCACCGTGGCAGAGATTCCTCGCCCTGCGGGGCTCGGAATGACACAGGGGCTGCGGGGCTCGGAATGACAACTGCGGCTGGAGGACTATCGGCGTGCATCTGCGTTTATCTGCGGTTTCCGCAGGCTAACCCAACCCGAACCGCTCCCGCGCCAACTGAGCCGCGAGGCGGATCGCCTCGAGCATACTTCGCTCATCGGCGCGCCATTGGCCGGCCCGGCCGTAGGCCGTGCCATGATCGACCGAGGTCCGGATGATCGGCAGGCCGGCGGTGGTGTTCACCCCGCCCTCCAGCCCGAGCATCTTGACGGCGATGTGCCCTTCGTCGTGGTACATCGCGACGGCGATGTCGAAGTCCCCGCGATTGGTGCGCCAGAAGACCGTGTCCGGCGGCCACGGGCCGGTGGCGTCGATCCCCTCGCTCCGCGCATCCGCGATGGCCGGGACGATCTCCTCGACGTCTTCGGTGCCGAAGATGCCGTGCTCCCCCGCGTGGCAGTTCAGGCCGGCCACCGCGACCCGCGGCGCCGTGATGCCAAGCTGCTTGCAGGTGCGGTCGGCCAGCCGGATCATCTCCAGGACGCGGTCGCGCTTGATCATCTCGATCGCCTGGCGCATCGAGACGTGGGTCGTCACGTGGAGGACGCGGAGCTTGCCGGCGACGAGCATCAGCGAGTAGAGGTCGGTGCCCGTCTTCTCGGCAAGCAGTTCGGTATGACCGGGGTAAGGGTAGCCGGCGAGCTGCATCGCCTCCTTGTTGAGCGGCGCGGTCGCGATCGCGTGGATCCGCCCGGCCATCGCCAGCTCGATCGCGGCGATCACGCACTGGACGGCCGCCTTGCCCCCAGCGGCCGAGACCCGACCGTACGGAACGTCGGCGAGGTCGTCGGTGGTCGCCTGGAGGATGTCGACCGTCCCAGGGGCGCTGACCCACCGCTCTTTTCGCCCCTCTCCCCGTGGGAGAGGGGCCGGGGGTGAGGGCGGGTCCGGGACGACGCGAAGCCGCAGCGGCAGCCCCGTCCCCTCCACGGTCATCCGCATCCGGGTCAGGTCGCCGAGGACCACCGGCCGGCAGATCCCGTACACCTCGGGCTTGTTCAGACTCTTCGCGACGATCTCTGGACCAATGCCCGATGGGTCGCCCATCGTGATGCCGATGATGGGCCTGGTTAACGCGCCAGGCTCTTTCAGGATCGATTGCATGGATGTCACCTTCGTAGGTAATCGACGGCCGCCACTAATGTGTGCGTGGTGCCGAAGCCACCGGCCTTGGTGACCACGGCCAGCCCATGTCGCGTGCCCTGGTCCAACTGACAGGCGGGCACGCCGGGAGCTACCTCCTCGAGAACGCGGATCGATCCGGCGGCGAACGCCCGGCAGAGCGCCCGCGCCGTGTCGCCCCCGGTCACCACCAACCCGGCCAGGGGCCGATCGTGGCCAGCGCTCACGACGACCGAGGCCAGATCGTCGACCAGCCGGCGGGTCACCGTGGCGCGATCGGCGTTGGTGAGCGCATCCAACACGTCGCGCTGATCGTGTCGGACGGCAAGCAAGATCACCCCACTCTCGTGCCAGCATCGCCGCAGCTCATTGGCCAGGTCGCCAAGATGACGCGACGGGTCGACGAGCCAGCGGCCAAGACCGAACGAGACCACCGCGCTGTTCCGTTGTGCCCGCAACACCTCCACCTGCTGTTGCCCGACCGGATTGAGTGAGCCAACGACGACGAGGATCGGCCCGTCGGCCGCGCCTCTCACCGTGGGCGTCCGATGGCGGCGAACGTCTTCCCCTTCCCCCCGGGTAGGGCCCGGCTCAGGAACGGCGGCACAAGGGGCTAGCGGGACCGGTTCCCCTTCCCCCCTGGTGGGGCCCGGCTCAGGAACGGCGGCGGGGGTAGAGAGGGCTGCGGCGCGGAGTATGGCCAACTGGGCGGCGAGCCCAGCCGAGCCTACCGCGAGCCAGCGGGAGTGTGGCTCGTGTTCAAGGGCGGCGGCACCGGCGAGGATGCGCAGGTCGTCATCCGTCTCGCAGTCGCCGACGATGATCTCGATCCCCCGCCGACGTCGCCGGTCCAGCTCGCCGGCGAGGCGGTCTGGCGCCCGGCGCAGATCCGCCAGCGCCAGCACCTCGACGAGGCGACTCGTCTGGCCGGCCAGGATGACCGGCAGGCGCGAGTCGCGGACCGGGCGGATCGGGTCGTGCGCATACTCGGTCTCGGCCAGCGGCCGGCCGCGGACGTAAAGCCATCCATCGCGAACGGTTCGCCCGGTCGCGGGGAAGGCTGGGGCCACCAGGGCACCGCGGGCCAGGCCGGCATCCAGCGCGGCGTCGATCTCGGCGCCGAGATTGCCCCGCGCGGTGGAGTCGATCTTCTTGTAGGCACAGGCGAGCCCGGCGCGCCGGACCGCCTCGGCCACCCGTCGCACCCGCTCGTAGGCGATGGCCGGCGCGGCTGCTCGCGAGTCGGTGTCGACGACGACGATGTCCGCCTCTTCTGCCAGTCGGCTGGTGAACTCATCAAACAGCACGACCGTGCGCTGTCCTTGCTTGGCGAACTGGAGGCCGGTGTCCGTCGCGCCAGTCAGATCGTCGGCCAGGATTGCCAGGGGTGCGAGCACCTTCACCTCTTAGTAGGTCTCGGAAAGTTCAACTGCGTCCCGGGAAGGTCCAGGCCGGGCGGAGCCCGTCCTGGCGGGGTTTGGGGGGTCCCCAAAACCATCAAAAACTTTCTGATACCTACTTTGTCGCGCCAGGGCGTTCACCATGCTGCGGGCACTGTAAGTATAGGCGCCAGCCCGAGGAAGCGTCAAGACGACCTGATTCCTGTGGCCAGCTTCCGTGCGACTGAGATTGCATCATAAGGATCAGGCGACCGAGGGGAGGCCATATCGGCGCCTCACTTGTTTATGGTGCAATCTCAGGGCAATAACAACTGTTGCCTGTCCCCCGGCGATGTGCTATACTCTCGCTCAGCCGGTGTTCTGTCAAGTTAGTGATCGCGGCGCGAGCAACTCCATCGAGTGCGGGGGGACTTTGCTGATACCGAGCCAGATCGACGTGCTCCGGACTCGACTCCGCGGGCGTTCCAAGCGCCAGCTAATCGAGGCGACAATCGCGCGCTCGCCTCACGAAGCGGCGACCGAGAAGCTCATCCTCGCGCTGGAAGTCTTCCCGCTGCTCTCGTTGCTGCTGGCGGCCGAACACCCCGTCCGCATCTGGTTGCTGGATCAGGGCGAGCGACCGTCGTCGGCGGCGATTCTGAACGAAACCGCTCGGCAGCGGCGATGGCACCGGAGCCAGATCGGACCCGACGACTGTGAGGGACTGACCGACGTCGTCGGCGGGTGCGTGGTGGTCGTCGTCTCGTGGCGCACCTTGCTCGTGATGCGCCACGAGTTCGCCCACGCCCTCTCGACGTTCCTCTCGTCTGGCTCGCGAGTCCACCTCCGCGCCCTTTACGAGGCGGCCCTCCAGGGAGACACGTTCACCGAGGACCTGGCTCGTGAGAGCATTGGCGAGTACTTCGCCTGTGCCCTCGGCTACTATCACTTCCCCGATCTGCGCGCCGAGCTTCTCGCGACCGATCCCTCTCTGCACGATTTCATCGCGACGATCCTCAGCCACGCGGAGGAGACCAGCCAGCAGCTTCTCGCTCCGGCCACGGAGTAGCCGGCAGCCATCCTGTCCGTCCCTGTCGCACTTGTATCCAGAGAGGGCGGGGGCTACAATCCAAGAAGCATGACCCACGTGAACTCACGATCCGGTACCGGAGGTCATCTCGTGCCGACCGCCGATGAGCTGCTCTGCCCCTTGGTCGCCGCCGCCCGGCTGGAACTGGATGAGCACGAGCTTCAGGGCCTGCTGCCGACCTTCCGCCGCATGCGCCAGTTCGCCGATCAGCTTCAGGCCGTCGAGCTGGGCGAGATCGAGCCGGCAAGCAGGTTCGACCCGGCCCTGACCAAGGGTCAAGGCCAGGTACACTGATTCCCCCCGCCCAGGGCCTCTTCCCTCTCCTGCCGTCCCCTGGCAGCGGGCGAGGCCAGTTGCCGGCTCACCGTGGTGGTATCGGGTCGGGGTCGGGTGCCTCCGCGACTCAAGGGAAGCAGCGAGATAGTCTGGCTCAGCAGCCGCCATCGGACGTGGTGCTCGGCGATCCCGCGGGGACTTCCTGTTCCTGCTCCAGTTTGGCCTCCGCATCGGCGTCCCCTCACTCACGGAGCGGCGGCGGGCCAGGGCGCTGCCGGCGCTGGCCGTGGGGGTCTGGGGAAGCCTGGTGGCGGTCAGCCTGCTGTGGTTCGGGGTGCCAGAGTCGCAGGCGCTGGCGGCCGTCGAGATCTGGGGGCGGTACCTGCTGGCCACGCCGGGGGCAGTCCTGGCCGCGGTCGGGTTGCTCGGCGAGGCGCGACAGCAACGGCTGAGGAAGCTCCCCCACATCGCTGCCCACCTCCAGGTGGCTGCCATCTTCGTTCTCGGTTACGGCATATTCGGCGGGCTGGTGCCGGTGCCGGGCCCGATCTTGCTGGCCCCCTGGCTGAACAGCGAAACCTTGCGGGCCACGCTGGGCGTGCCGGCGCCCATCTTCCGCTCCGCGCTCGGGCTTGGTATGGCCTACACGATCATCCATGCGATGGACGTGTTCCGCATCGAGATGGACCGCCGGCTCGAGGCGGCCGAGCGGGCCCGATTCGAGGTCGCCGAGCGCTCTCGGCTGGCCCTGAGCAGCCTGGCCATGACGCTGAGCCGCCCCCTGGACCCCCAGCGCCTGCTGATGGCCGCTCTCGAGGAGGTCCTCCGGGTCATGGGGCTGGCCCGGGGCTGGATCCTCGTCGCGGCGCCGGATACCGGCGAGTTGCGGCTCGCAGCGGCCGCGGGGCTGTCAGGTTTGGCTGATTGCCACCCCCGTGGCGGTAGCGCAGTCGATGCCTGCGCCTGCTGGCGCGCCTTCCGCGAAGGCAAGGTAGCCGCCGACGAGCAGATTCGCCAGTGTGGTTTCGTGGCCGGGTGTGACGACCCGCAGCTCACCTGGCACATCAGCGCGCCTCTGAAGTCCAGGGATCGGGCGTTGGGGACCATCAGCCTGGCGGGGGAGCCACAGCAGCGGTTAGTTCAGGAGGATCGCGAGCTGCTCACCGCGGTCGGTATCCAGATTGGCGTGGCCATCGAGAACGCCCGGCTCGGGGACGAACTGCGGCAGAAGGAGGCCATTCGGGCTCACTTGCTGGAGCGATTGATCAACGCCCAGGAGGATGAGCGCAAGCGCATCGCGCGCGACCTGCACGACGAGGCGGGCCAGGCCCTCAGCGCCGTGGCCCTGAGCATCTCGGCGGCCCGCAACTTTCTTCCCCCTGGCGCCGAGCGCTCGGCGCAGATCCTCGACGACACCAACGGCGTGATCGCCGCCACGCTCCAGGGCGTCCGGCGGATGATCCTCGACCTGCGCCCAAGCGCCCTGGACGACCTCGGGCTGGCCTCCGGGCTTCGCCGGTACGCCGCCGACCTGAGCGCTCGCTCGGGCATCGCCGTCCGGGTGCACGTCGATGGGCTCCTTCTCCGAGCAAACGGCCGCTTGCCCCCGCAGGTGGAGACGGTGCTCTTTCGGATCGTCCAGGAGGCGCTGACCAATGTCGTCAAGCACTCGCGGGCGCGGGCGGCCAGCGTGGCCATCCAGATGGAGGGGTCGGACGTGGTCGCCGTCGTCGCCGACGATGGCCAGGGGTTTGACCTGGCAACCGTTGGCTCGCAGCCCGGAGCGGGCCTGGGGCTGGTGGGTATGCAGGAGCGAGCGGGACTGGTCGGTGGAACCGTGAGAGTCGAGTCCGCGCCAGGCCAGGGGACCCGGGTGCAGGTGAGGTTGCCCGCCAGGGAGGTAGTGACGTGACCGAGGGAAGTCCAATTCGCGTCCTCATCGCCGACGACCACAC
The DNA here is from genome assembly GCA_016190465.1 of Chloroflexota bacterium. Classification (GTDB taxonomy): domain Bacteria; phylum Chloroflexota; class UBA6077; order FW602-bin22; family JACPQP01; genus JACPQP01. The sequence continues at coordinate 3,195 of JACPQP010000139.1, read as the reverse complement.
CGTCCTCCGGGCGGGAATCCGGCTGTTGTTGCAATCGGCGAGCGGCTTCGAGGTAGCCGGCGAAGCCCGCGACGCCGCGGAAGCGGTCGCCCGGACCATCGAGCTCAAGCCCGACATCGTCCTCCTGGACATCACCATGCCCGGCGTCTCGGGCCTCGAGGCCACCGCCGAGATCGTGCGGCGCTGTCCGGGTCCCCGGGTCGTCGTCCTGACCATGCACGAGGACGAGGAGTACTTCTTCCGCGCCCTCAGCGCCGGCGCCTCCGGCTACCTCCTCAAGGACTCGTCGCCCGAGGAGATGGTCGCCGCGCTCCGGCTGGTCCAGCAGGGCGGCGTCTACTTCCACCCGTCGCTGGGCCGCAAGCTCCTCGACGACTACCTGCGCCGGGCCGACTCCGGCGAGGAGCGCGAGCGCTTTGGCCGGCTGACCGACCGGGAGCGCGAGATCGTCCGGCTGATCGCCGAGGGACGCACCCACCGCGAGGTCGCCGACCTCCTCTACCTGAGCCCCCGCACCGTCGAGCGCCACTGCGCGAACATCATGGAGAAGCTGAATCTCCAGAACCGCGCCGAGCTCATCCGCTACGCGCTGCGCAACGGCCTCGTCAGCGACGGCGAGTAAGTGGCGGCCCTCACCCCCACCCCCTCTCCCCCGGGTGGGAGAGGGGGTGGGGCCGCGTTTCCCGCCTTCCCCCAGGATTGGGCCCGGCTCAGGAACGGCGGGCAGCGGGGTGCGGTCCCTCCGAGACCGGACCTCACCCCCGACCCCCTCTCCGACACGGAGAGGGGGAGTCGTCACCCCCCTCCTCGACGCGGGGAGGGGGGCAGGGGGGAGAGGTCGGACCCCGCGCGCCATACCTTGCCCCACAAGCTGTCAGCGTCTACCCCACGCCACCGGCGGCATTCCGCCATCCCACCGTCGCACCTGTGCCGTCCAAGAATGGGGGTCATGCGTCCCGGAGTTGGCCTTCTCTACGGATGCCACGACCTCGCCCCTCCCCCTAAAGTGTAGTCGAGGCATCCAACGACTCGCGGAATCGCCGCCCCCCCTCTCCCTCCTCACAGGGGGAGGTATCGGCGGGGAGGGTGCTCGGCGACTAGAGTCGCGAGCCACCTTTACGAAGCCCGCCTTCGCGGGCTACGGAAGTCGGCGCAGGCCGACTTCGTAACGGTAGCCCGCGACTTCAGTCGCACGGCTAGTGCCGTGCCGCGTTGGATCGCCCGTCTAGGAGGAGGTGGGCCGATGAAGTTCACACGACGGACGGTGGTCAAAGGCTCGGCCGTCGCTGGCGGCGCCCTGCTGGTCGGCCGCGTTAGGCTCGGCGCGGGCGAGCTGGAGACCCTGGTCGCGGCGCGTCCCGAGAACCAGGCCGCGCCGGTGGAGGACTACGTCTCCAGCGCCTGCTGGATCGGCAAGCAGGACTGCGGCATCGTGGCCCGGCGCATCGACGGGCGCGTCGTCAAGATCGAGGGCCATCCCGACCATCCCCGCAACCGGGGCAAGCTCTGCCCCAAGGGCGCCGCGCAGATCGCGACCCTCTACGACCCCAACCGCGTCACGACGCCGCTCATCCGGACGAATGAAAAGGGCATCCCGGGGAAGTGGCGCCAGGCGTCATGGGACGAGGCGCTGACGCTCGTCGCGGACCGGCTCAAGGCTGCGCTGCAAAAGGACAAGCGGCTGACCGGCATGGTCACGGGCCGAACCAAGGTCGGGAGCATCTACGACACGGCCTTCCGGGCGGCGGTGGGCATCCCGTACTCCTACGGCCGGCGCGGCAACGACTGCGGGGGTGCTGTCGAGGACGCGGTCCTGGCCACCTGGGGCGACCGTAGCGTCATCAGCCCTGACCTCCGGCAGTGCAAGTACCTCATCTGCTACTGGAGTCTGACCCAGGCCGGCGGGCCGGGTTACTGCTGGATCACCCTGCCCCAGGAGGTCGTCGAGGCGAAGGCCCGGGGCATGAAGGTGGTCGCCATCAACCCCTACGTCCGACCCGCGGCGCACTTCGCCGACGAGTGGGTGCCGATCAAGCCCGGGACCGACATGGCCTTCTGGCTCGCCATTATTCGGATCCTCCTCGCCGAGGGCTACGTCGACAAAGAGTTCCTCACGGCGCGCACCAACGCGGCCTCCCTGGTCAAGGAGGACGGCACACTCTTCAAGGAAGGGGAGAAGGAGCTCGTCTGGGACGCGAAAGCCGGGAAGGCGGTTCCCTTTGGACCGGAGGTAGACGCGGCGTTGACCGGCCAGTTCGAGGTGGCCGGGGCGAAGGTCAGGCCAGCGCTCCAGGTGCTCCAGGACCAGGTGCAGCCGTACACCTCCGAGTGGGCCGCGGGCGTCTGTGGCGTCCCGGCCGAGCAGATCGACCGGATCGGCCGGGAGCTGGGGCAGAACGCCATGATCGGCAACAAGGTGATCGTCGACGGAGTCGAGGTGCCCTACCGGCCGGTCGCCTTCGGGATGCACGGCAACGCCACGAAGTTCCACAGCGCCCTCCAGACGAACCGCGCCATCTTGCTCGCGTTCATGATCCTGGGCGCGGTCGAGGCCGCCGGTGGCCCCCACCTCTGGAACAAGAAGGTCGAGGAGCCGGCCAAGGTGCAGGAGGGTTGGCTGAAGGCGGCGGCGAAGGACGTGCCGGACCGCCTCGACCTCGGCGGGACCAAGTGGTTCCCCCTCGGCGCTTCCGGCTACCACTACTTCCCGATCACGGTCCTCGAGCCGGAGAAGTACAGGCTGCCCTACCGCCCCGAGGACATGGCATTGATCGTCGACTACTTGAACCCGCTGATAACCTCCCGCCCCACGGATAAAGTCCTGGAGGCGTGGAAGCGGTTCGGGTTCGTCGCCATGGTGACCCCCAACGTGAACGCGACGGCCGACTACGCCGCCGACGTCGTCCTGCCATGCGGTACGCTGGACAAGTGGGAGGGCCCCCTGGGCGTGAAGACCCTCTACGCCAGCGGCGACACGGTGCGGGTCCCGTTGATGGAGCCGCTCGGCCAGTGCCGGAGCGAGACGGAGATCTACCGGGACATCTGCGAGAAGATGGGCAAGCTCTACGGCGAGGGCGGGTTCATCGATGAGGTGTACATGTCGCTGAGCCTCTAAGAGGCGAATCGCCTGCCCCGGGACGGAAAGGCCTCGCCGACGCAGTTCGTCGTAGCGTGGAGTCGCTCGAATCATAATAT
>JACPQP010000148.1 GCA_016190465.1 Chloroflexota bacterium | reverse complement strand
GCAGGCACGGGGGCCTGCCCCTACGGTGCGGGCGGTCACGAAGCCACCGGCGACGATGGGTTGCAGCCGGTGCTTGCCGCGCTCGAGGCCGGGCAGTCGGCAGCGCTCCGAGCCTGGAGCGACTACGACCAGCGCCAGCCGGGTGCGCTCGTGGGACGGCTGGATGACCTCTGGTCGCTCGAGACCGAGCTGCGAAAGCGGATGCTGCGCGGCATCGTCGAGGCGCGCGCCCGCGAGGTGAGGGGGCAGCTCATCGCGGCGCAGGACGAGTGCTACCAGCTCATCGCGCTGGCGCCGACGTACCTTCCGGCGCAGATTCGGCTCGCTCAGGTTCTCGCCCGGCGGGGGGCCGGCTCCGCCCTTGCCACGGCCGAGCAGGTTGTCGATCTCTACACCTTGCGGACCGATCCCGCGGGAACCGCGAGCGCGCTGGCGTCGCTGGTGGAGATCCGGCCAGATGACCCAGCGCTACGCGTGCGCCTCGCCCGGTGGCTGGCGGTGAGCGGACAGGATGGTCGAGCGGCAGAGGTGTTTCGCGCGCTAGCCGAGGCCGCAGTCGCAGAGGGGGCGATCGACCAGGCGCTCACGCATTATGTCGAGGCGCTGCGCCTCGATCCGGCGAGTCCCGATCTGGCGCTGGCGGCCGGAGGGCTCTTCGAGCAGGCCGGTCGGCTCGACGAGGCTGCCGCCGGCTACGAAGCGGCTCGGGCATCTCACCCGGGCCATCCGACTCTGGCCGCCGCCTGGTACTGCGCCCAGGCCGCGCGGGCCCAGCCCATCTTCGACGCCGCGGCCCTGGCCGTGGCGCTCGACGCGGGACCAGGTGGCCAGATCGGCGCGGTGCTGAGCTGGATCGACGACTGGGTGAAGCGTCAGCCCGAGAACCCGCTCCTCGCCTACGCCCGCGGCCGGGCGCTCGCCGCCACCGGGGATGCCGAGGCGGCAACCGGGGCTCTGTTGGCGGCAAGCGAGGCGCCGGGAGTCGTCGGTGCATTGGCAGGATACCACGCGGCGGCACTTCTGGTCACGGGCGGCGATGTCGATCGGGCAGTGGCGCCGCTCCGTCGCGCCATCTGGGCGCTCGAGGCCGGTGGGGCCGACTATCACGAGCCCGCAGAGCAGGCGTCACGGCGCTTGCTCGATATTGAGATACGCCGCAACGATCTGGTCGGTCGGCTTGAAGCGCTGGAGGTCCTGAAACGGCTCTGTCCCGACGACGAAAGCCTGTACACGCCGCTCGCCGAGTCCTACTACCGGGTAGGCCGACTGACCGAGGCGCTCGCCACGTTCGTCGAGCTGGCCGAGCGTCTGGAGCGGCGAGGTGACCTCATCCGGGCGCTGGCGGTGTATCGGGTGGTGTCCCGGCTTGCCCCCGACCATACTGTCGCTCGATGGCGCCTCGCCGACAGCGCGATGGAGCGTGGCGAGGTCGCGGAAGCGTCAGTGGAGCTGGAGGAGCTGGCGGAGGCACAGGTCCGACTGGGAGATACATCCGGTGCGACGTCGACGGTGCGACGTCTGCTCGACCTCTGGCAGGGACGCGACGCGGGTCGCGCGCTGGCGCTCCGCGAGCGCCTGGCGCGTCTGGCGCCCAGCGACGTGAAGACACGGCGTGGGTTGATCGCGGCCCACCTGGGGATGGGACAGGCGAGCCGGGCGCTCGCGGAGGCCCGCGCCCTCGCCGAGGAGTTGATCGCCGCCGCTCGCCACGCCGACGCGGTGGTCGCGCTCGGCGAGGTGTTGCGCCTGGATCCGTTTGACCGGACGGCGGCGCTCCTGCGGGCGGAGCAGCAGGAGCGCCTGGGGCAGCGGGAAGAGGCCTGATGCAGCAGTTAGTTGAGCTCTTCCTGGATAACGCCTGGCGGCTCACGCTGTGGAGCATCGTCGACATCGTGGTCGGAGCGATCGTCATTTACGGCTTCCTGAGCCTGTTCCGGGGGACCAGCGCCTTCTCGCTGCTGTACGGCATCGCGCTGCTCCTGATGGCGGTCGCGGCCGTGCGCAGTCTGCCCCGGCTGGCGATGCTCAACTGGTTGCTGACCAACACGCTGCCGTTCCTGTCGATCGCGCTGCTGATCGTGTTCCAGCCGGAGCTTCGGCGCGCCGTCGAGCGGATCGGGCGTGTTCGGGCGATCATCAGCCGATCACTCGGCGCCACCGAGACTGCCCAGATCACACGCGCCATCCAGGAGATCGCCCGGGCCTGCCGGCGAATGTCCGAGCGTCGGCTCGGCGCGCTGATCGTGCTGGAGCGCGAGACGGGCCTCCAGGAGTATACGGACACCGGCGTTCCCATCGACGGCCTGGTCTCGACCGAGATGCTGCTGACCATCTTCTTCCCGAACTCGCCGATGCACGATAGCGCGACGATCATTCGCGGCGACCGGGTCGTCGCCGCGGGCTGCGTGATGCCACTGTCCGACAGCTCGATGGATCCGCAGCTCGGCACTCGCCACCGGGCGGCACTCGGCATCACCGAGCAGACCGACGCGATCGCGGTCGTCGTCTCCGAGGAGACGGGGATTATCTCTCTGGCGAATAACGGCCGAATGGTGCGCAATCTCGACGAGGCCAAGCTGCGGAAGGTCCTGACGATGCTCTACTCATCCGGCCCGACGAGCAACTGGCTTGTCGGACGCTGGCGACGCACACCTCAACGTACGGGCGCATAGGATGTTGTCATTCCTTCGCCGAAACCTGGCCTGGATGTTGCTCGCGGTGCTCTTGTCGACGGGACTCTGGCTGGCCGTCGTGCTGGAGCAGAACCCCGAGGTGCCGGTATCGTTTGCGAGTGTGCCGATTCAGGTGAAAGGCATCCCGACCGGACTGGCGCTGGCGAACGAGATCCCCACGACACGGATCTGGCTGATCGCTCCGCAGGACGTGGGGCCGCAGCTTCGACCGGATCGGCTGCGGGTGGAGATCGACGCCTCGAAGGCCGGACCGGGCATCCAGGAGGTCCCGGTCACGGTGGCGGTGCTGGACAGCCGGGCGCGGCTGGACCGCGCGGAGCCGTCGACGGTGCCGTTGCGGCTCGAAGCGATCCGCAAGAAGGAGGTTCCTGTCCGCGTGAACCTGGCCGGGAGCGTGGCGTTTGGTTTCGCGGCCCGGCCGCCCCGGGTGACACCGCCCACGGTGACTGTGCACGGGCCGCAGGGCGCGGTCGATCAGGTGGCGGCCGTCGTCGTCTCGACCTCACTGGAAGGGCTCCGGTCGAGCTTGAGCCAGGGCTTTGCGCCCGTACCGGCCACCACGGCGGGCACGCCGGTCGAGCGGGTGACGCTCGATCCGGAACGGGTGCTGGTCGAGGTGGCGGTCGAGCAGCAGGTCAGCTACAAGACCGTGCCCATCGCGCCCCAGGTCGCCGGCACCGTCGCGTACGGCTACCAGATCGTCGGGATTCTCGTCGAGCCGACCGCGGTGACGGTCGTCGGCGATCCGGCCGTGCTGATGGGGATGGAGTATTTGCAGACCCGGCCGGTGGTGGTCAACGGCGCCGAAGGCGATGTCGCGGTCAGCGCCGAGCCCGCGCTGCCGCCAGGGGTCTCGCTCGCGGTCGCCCAGAGCATGCTGGTCCGTGTGCTCGTGCGGCCGATCGAGAGCAGCAAGACGATGCTGATCGCCCCCGAGGTGCGCGGGTTGAGCGATCAACTGACGGCCAGGGTTGAGCCGGACGGGGTCCAGGTCACGCTCTCCGGGCCGCTGCCGCTACTGGCGCAGATCCGGCCAGAGGACGTCCAGGTGATGGTGAACGCGACCGGACTGATGACCGGGACGCACACCCTGCGGCCGGCCATCGGGCTCCCCAACCTGATCAAGCTGGTGGGGATGAACCCGAAAGAGGTACGGATGACGGTACGGTAGGCTAGAACGAGGAACACCGATGGCAAAGCCGATTGTTGCGCTGGTCGGCCGGCCGAATGTCGGAAAGTCGACGCTGTTCAACCGCATCGTCGGCGCCCGGGTCGCCATTGTCGAGGACGTCGCTGGCACCACGCGCGACCGGTTGTACTACGACGCGGAATGGTCCGGGCACGAGTTCACCGTCGTCGACACCGGCGGCCTGGAGATCACTCCCGGGAGCGACATCGCGCGGCGGGTTCGCGAGCAGGCCGAGCTGGCGATCCGCGAAGCCGACGTCGTCGTCTTCCTGTTGGACGTCCGCGATGGACTCACGCCCGATGATCAGTCAATCGCCCAGGCGTTGCGTCAGGCGGCCAAACTGGTCGTCATCACCGCCAACAAGGCCGACAACCCCACCTTCCGCCAGAACGCCGTGGAGTTCTACCGGCTCGGCCTGGGCGAGGTGTGGCCGATCTCGGCGCTGCACGGGACGGGCACCGGCGATCTGCTCGATGCCGTCGTCGCCGTGTTGCCCGAGTTGCCGCCAGAGCGGGAAGTGGATCAACTCTTCCGGGTGGCGATCGTCGGCCGCCCCAACGTGGGGAAGTCGTCGCTGCTCAACGCGATCCTGGGACGCGACCGCGTGATCGTGGCGGAGCAGCCCGGCACGACCCGCGATTCGATCGACACGACGATTGCGGTCGATGGCGAGCAGCTCGTCCTGGTTGACACGGCCGGCGTGCGCCGCCGCGGCCGGATCGCGCAGGGGGTCGAGTACTACAGCGTCCTGCGGACGTTGCGGGCCATCACCAGCTGCGACGTGGCGCTGCTGCTGATCGATGCGACCGAAGGAGTGACCGCGCAGGATGCCCATCTGGCTGGCTACGTCCGGGACGCCTACAAGGGCCTGGTGATCGTGGTCAACAAGTGGGACCTGATCCCGAAGGTGGAAAACCCGCTGGAGGAGTTCACCCGGCACGTCCGTGCGGAGCTCCAGTTCGTCCCCTGGGCTCCGGTGGTCTTCATCTCGGCGAAGACCGGGCTCCGGGTGAACGAGACCCTCGCCCTGGCGCTGCGCGCTCGCGATGAGCGGATGAAGCGGGTGCCGACAGCCGGCCTGAACGAGCTGGTTACCGAGGCGGTGATGACCCACGCACCGTCGTCAGTTCGGGGGCGCCAGGCGAAGGTGTTCTACGTGACCCAGGCGGCGGTCAACCCGCCGACGCTCATCTTCTTCGTGAACGATCCTACCTTGCTGCACTTCAGCTATCAGCGCTTTCTCGAGAATCGTCTGCGCGAGGCGTTCGGTTTTGAGGGCACGCCGCTCAAGCTGGTCTTCCGCGCCCGCGCGAAGGCATAGGGGAGACTATGCTCACCAAGCGGATCATTCCCTGTCTCGACGTGACCGGCGGGCGGGTCGTGAAAGGGACGCACTTCGTGAACCTGCGCGACGCCGGCGACCCCGTCGAGCTCGCGGCGTTCTACAACCGCGAGGGGGCGGATGAGCTCGTCTTTCTCGATATCACCGCCAGCTCGGACGACCGGGCCACGATGGTCGACGTCGTCGAGCGGACGGCGGACCAGGTGTTCATCCCGCTGACGGTCGGCGGCGGGATTCGGACGACCGAGAACATGCGCCGGCTGCTCCAGGCGGGCGCCGACAAGACCTCGGTCAATACGGCGGCGGTTCACGACCCCGAGCTGCTCCGGGCGGGCGCCGAACGCTTTGGCAGCCAGTGCATCGTCGTCGCCATCGACGCGCGCCGGACCCCGGGCGACGGGGCGACGGGGCGTCCCATCCGATGGCAGGTGTACACGCACGGCGGGCGGCGCCCCACCGGCCTGGACGCGGTCGAGTGGGCGCAGCGCGCGGCGGAGCTGGGGGCCGGCGAGATCCTGTTGACGTCCATGGACGCCGATGGCACGCTCGCCGGCTACGACCTCGAGCTCACCGCGGCCGTGTCCCGGGCGGTGTCGGTCCCGGTCATTGCCTCGGGTGGCGCGGGCACGCTGGAGCACCTCTATGACGGCCTCACCCGCGGCGAAGCCGATGCGGCGCTGGTCGCCTCCATCTTCCACTTCGGCCAGTACACCGTCCACCAGGCGAAACGGTACCTGGCCAGCCGGGGCCTGCCCGTGCGAGTTTAGCGCTCGATGGGCGCCCCGACCAGGCTGCCGTATTCCGTCCAGGAGCCGTCGTAGTTGCGCACCTTCGGATAGCCGAGCAGGTACTTGAGCGCAAGCCACGTGTGGGATGACCGCTCCCCGATCCGGCAGTAGGCGATGATCTCCTTGTCCGGGGTGATGCCTTTCGAGGAATAGAGCGCGCGCAGCTCGTCGGCCGACTTGAAGGTGCCATCCGGCCGGACCGCCTCGCTCCAGGGGATGTTCGCCGCGCCCGGGATGTGCCCACCACGCTGCGCGCCCTCCTGGGGCAGGTGCTCGGGCGCGATCAGCTCGCCACTGTACTCGCGGGGCGAGCGCACGTCGACGAAGCCCCGGTCAGGGCGCCTAACGCTCTCCAATACGAGGTCGCGGAACGCCCGGATGCTCGGATCGGGGTCCCGGGCAACGTAGGCCACCGGCGCGACTTCTGGCGCGTCGGTGGTGAGTGGCCGTGCCTCGTCGACCCACTTCTTGCGCCCGCCGTTCATCAACCGAACGTCGCGGTGGCCATACATGGTGAGCTGCCAGAAGGCCCAGGCCGCGAACCAGTTGTTGTTATCTCCGTAGAGGATCACCGTCGTGTCGTTGCCGATGCCCGATCTGCCCAGCAGCTCCTCGAGCTGCTTCCGGG
>JACPQP010000147.1 GCA_016190465.1 Chloroflexota bacterium | reverse complement strand
GAGGGGGAGCCGCCATCCCCCTCCCCGCGTCGGGCCCGGCTCAGGAACGGCGGGAAGGGAGGAAAGGTCCGCCCCTCGCCCCCAGGTGACCCGAAGTTAGCCCACATGGGTGCAGGGAGTGAGGTCCGGCACCGGAGACCCAAAGGTGAAGAGAGTGCGATCGCTCTGGACGGTTCTCCTCGGACTGGCCGCGTTGACCATGCTCGTCGTCGTGCCCGCGGTGACCGCCGCCGAAGAAGGGCGCGCGACGTGGTACGGCCCGGGGTTCCACGGGCGAGTAATGGCGAACGGGCAGATCTTCGACATGTACGACCCGACGACGACGGCGGCGAACGCCTGGCCGTTGGGTACCTGGATCCGGGTGACGAGCGTTCGCACCGGCCGATCGGTGGTGGTCCAGGTGCGCGACCGGGGCGCGTTCAAGCACGAGTTCGACCTCTCGTACGGGGCATACGTGGTGATCGACGATCCGCGCAACCAGTACATTTCGGTGCGCTATGAGGTGCTCTCGGGCGCGCCGACGCCCACTCCTCGGCCCACCGCCACTCCCACCGCGACGCCGACGCCTCGCCCCACGGCGACGCCGGTCCCCGAGCGACCACAATTGGCGAGTCGATCCGGGCGTCCGGCCGCGGCCGCGACCCACCAGGTGCAGCCGGGCGAGAACCTCTGGGCGATCGCCGAGCGCTACGGCCTGACCGTCGCCGAGCTCGCCGCGCTGAACGAGCTCGCCGACGCCGACGTGATCGTGGTCGGCCAGATGCTCAGGTTGTCCCCGGCACAGGCCGTCCAGGCGCCAGCGCCAGAGCCAGCCCGGTCGGCAGCGACCGGGGCAACCCTGCACGTCGTTCAGGTGGGCGAGACGCTCGGGGCGATCGCCGACCGCTACGGCGTGAGCGCGGATGCCGTGGCCCGGTTGAACGACCTGGCCGATCCCAATCGGTTGGTGGTGGGCCAGTCGCTGCGCCTGCCAGCGCGTGGGGGAAGCGCGGCGGCCTCCTCGACCGTCCGCGCCCCCGTGAACCGGGCCGAGTATACGGTTCAGGCAGGAGACGTGCTCGGTCTGATCGCCGAGCGCTTCAGCACGACGGTCGCCACGCTCATGCGCCTCAATGAGCTGCGCGATCCCGACGGGATCGCGGTTGGCCAATCGCTCAAGCTACCCGCGGGGGCGTCGGCCACTCTCCCCGCGAATCGGGCCACCTACATCGTGAAGGTCGGCGACACGCTGAGCGGCATCGCCGACGCAGTCGGCGTTTCGATGGGTGCATTGATGGCGGCGAATCGAATCGCCGACCCGGACAGCCTCTATGAGGGGCAAGAGCTGACCATTCCCGACATCGCCAGCGCCACCGCCGGGAGGGTGGCGCCGCGCCGGCCGGCGACCTATACCGTTCAACCAGGTGATAGTCTCAGCAGCATCGCTGACGCGTTCGGAACAACCAGCGAACGCCTGGCTACATTGAACGACCTCGACGATCCCGATCACCTCCAGGTCGGGCAGGTCCTTCGGTTGCCGCCGGGCTGACTTTGACTTTCCTGGGGACCTCTGCTATATTCAAGGTGAATGAGCGCCAGGATTGAGATTGCCGCTTGGAACGTACATCAGACGTTTTGCGTACGTGGAGCGGGTGTTTTTGGCCTCGTTCCTGGCCTGATGGCCGGTTGGTGTACTGGTCTTTCGACGCCTTGCTCAGCTTGGGCCGTGACGAGGCTTTTGCGACGCCGGCCCGCTGAGCCTTTTTTTGTGTCGTCGAGAGGCCAACACCGACTTCTTTCCGCTCACGAGGTTTTGACTGAGCGAGTTTTGTTTGAGAAGGAAACGCTATGCTCCGCGACGATACGAACAATGTCGCCCTCTTCATCGACTGGGATAACATCGCCATCAGCATCGCCGCCGACCTGAACGGCGCGGTCCCGGATATCCGCGCCGTCGTCAGGGTGGCCCAACGTCACGGCACCGTCCTCGTCGCCCGCGCTTACTCCGAATGGCAGTCATCGTCCGATCGCTTGTCGGTTTACTGCGCGGGAGTCGAGCCGGTCTACGCCCCAACCTTCCGCTTCGAGCCCGATCCGGTGACGCAGACGCCCCGTGGCAAGAGTCTGGCCGACCCCTGTCTCGTCGCCGATTGCGTGGATACCCTGCACTTGATGCCGGAGATCACCACGTTTGTGCTCGTCTCCGGTGACAAGGACCTGGTCCCGGTGGTCCGCCTGACGCAGCTACGTGGCAAGCGCGTGGTCGTCGTCGGGCCAGATTACGTCGCCGCGTTGCTGAAGGACCTGGCAGACGAGTACGTCCCCTATCGCAGCCTGATCGAGAGCGGCGAGGCCATCCCCGCGCCACAGGAGATGGGTGGTCCTGGCGGCGGTCGGCGACGACGCATCAACGGGGTGGTTCGAGGCGCCGCTGCCATTGCCCCGACCGCTCAACCCGCTCCGGCGCGCGGTCGGCAGCAACCGTCGCCGGCCCCTGCGCCGGTCGCCAGCACTCCATCTCCGGCCCCGGCTATCCAGGCGCCCATCGCCCCTTCGGCGCCCGCAGTGTCGACGGTCGCGCCGGCGGCGACTTCACCGTCGCCCCGCCAACAGCGGGAAGCGCCCCTCGCACCTCCGCCACGTCAGCGTGAGGTCGCGCCACCGCCGGTTCCGGAACCGGAGGCCGAGCCGCAGGTCGAAGGACCGACCGTTGTGTCAGACGGAGCCGAGCGGATCAAAGCGACCGAGGATGTCGGGCCAATCTTCCAGTTGGTCGCGACGATTCTTCGCGAGCGGGAAGCCCAGGGACGACTGCGACTGCGGGCGACCAACCTCAAGGATCAACTGCTGGCGCGCTTGCCCGGCTTCAACGAGCGCCGCTATGGGTTCCCCCGGTTCCAGGATTTCCTCGCCGCGGCCGAGCGTGCCCGCGTGATCGAGGTGCAGCGCGCTGGGCCAGTCCAGTGGATATCGCGCCCGGACCAGCCGACCCCGCCGACCCCGTCTGGTCTGCCGGCTCCGTCGGTCCAGCCGGGCCCCGAGCTCGCGGCGCCGGCTGCTTCGCCGGTGAATGCTCCGGTGGCCGGTGAGGCCGCTCCAGAGGCCGAGCTGGTGCCCGAGCCGCTGCGCGGCAAGAACCTGGTTCGCTTCATCTGCGAGCTGCGCAACCGCAGCCGGTGGCTGACATTTACCTACGTGTTGACGAACCTGATCAGCCACATCGACCAGGAGGTTCCGCAGTCGGTCGCGGAGACGGAGGCTCGGAACGCCCTCAATCGCCTCGTCGAACTCGGCGTGTTGCGGGTCGATCGCGAGCCCCGCGACATTGACGTGGGCGGCACGAAGCACCGCGTCCGCATGTGCCACATCGAGGACTCGCACCCGCTGGTCCGTGAAGTGATGGCCGAGCTCGCGGCCAGTCAGGCCGCCACCGGCGAGATCACTTCTGCCGAGGCCCCGTCTGACGCGACGCTGCTTTCTGATACCGAGCAGCCGGGCGAGGACACGACATCCGCCGAGATGGCGGAATCGACCGCCGAAGAGCTGGCCGAGCCGGTCGCGGTTGAGCCGGCCGTGCCGGTTCCAGCCGGCGTCGAGGTGCCGACCTCACCCCCCAGCCCCCTCTCCGTTCACGGACCCGCTCAGGAACGGCAGGTGCAGGGGCACGAACAGTCCAGATGGACTGTTCGTGGGTCCGACAGTGGTCTGACTTCCGCCGTCACGCCGGCCGAGGCGGCTCCCGCTGCCAGCCCCGATCAACCTACCAGCGAGGCAAGCGCCCCGGCGGGCGTCGAGATGCCGACGGGTCACGATGCGCCAAGCCCGGCTGAAGTGATGGCCGAGACCGTTCCCGTCACGGCAGCGCTTCCAGCCGAGCCCAAGGCAGCCGCTTTCGGCCGGGCGCCAGCGGTCGAGGATGTGGCCGTGCCTTCCCCAACGGAGTCTGCGTCCGAGCCGGCCACGGTCCAGCCGCGCGCGCTCACGCTTCCGGAGGTCTTCCAGGAGCTTCAGGCGATAGTGCGGGAGACGACTAACTCCCATCGGCCAACAGTGGTGGCCGCTACGGTCAAGAACCGGCTGGGCCGTCGACTGGGGGCTTTTGACGAGCACGCCTTTGGCTTCAGCAAGTTCAAGGACTTCCTGCTCGCCGCTGAGCGCGAGGGGATCATCCGCGTCGAGCTGGCTGGCCCCGTCACGCGCGTGGCCCTCCCCAACGGGGCGCCCGTGCCAGTGTTGGCCGGTGATGAGTGACCGGTGATGAGCTCCGAAGCCGTCGTCGTCATCGACTTCGGATCGCAGTATAGCCAACTGATCGCCCGGCGCATCCGCGAGTGCCGGGTCTACTGTGAGTTGGTCCCGGCTGATACCCCCTGGGCAGAGGTCGCCGCGCTCAACCCCCGGGGGGTCATCCTCTCTGGCGGTCCGGCCAGCGTCTACGAGCCCGGCTCCCCCCGGGCGGAAAGCTATGTCTTCGAAAGCGGGCTGCCGGTCCTGGCCATCTGCTATGGCATGCAACTGCTCGCCCACGAGCAGGGCGGGAGCGTCGAGCCGGCCGCGGCGCGTGAGTACGGCCACGCCGTGGTCGAGCTGATCGACGACTCGCCACTCTTCGCCGACTTGCCGCGCCAGTTCCGCGTCTGGATGAGCCACGGGGACCGCATTGCCGTCCTTCCGCCCGGCTATCGGGTGCTTGCCCGCAGCGCGAACTCGCCGGTCGCCGCGATGGGGCGCGACCAACTGATCGGTCTGCAATTCCACCCCGAGGTCGTTCACACCCAGTTTGGCAAAGATATCCTCCGCAACTTTCTCTACCGCATCTGCGATTGCCACGGCGATTGGACGCCAGGCTCGTT
>JACPQP010000135.1 GCA_016190465.1 Chloroflexota bacterium | reverse complement strand
GTACAGGGCGCACCACGAAGACACAAGGACCACGAGGGGGCGACGGGGACGGGGATTGCAGATTGCAGATTTGGGGTCTGGGGCGATAGGGCGAGGGGGGAAAGGGAAGGAGATGGGGGTGGAGCAACAGGTGCGGAAAGCGCTGCCGACTCTGGATCGCGCAGCCGATGCTCGGTTTCACTTCGGGGGGGTCGTTGGGGAGCGGATTCAAGCTAACGAGCGGAACTGGCTCCTCGTCGCCCCCGACGCCAACCCGGCGGTGCTGGAGATGTTTCGCGACCGTGACCGCAAGCCCGTCCGCGATCTCCTTCGCTGGTCCGGGGAGTTCGCCGGGAAATACCTGACCTCGGCCGTGCAGGGCTACCGCCTGACGGGCCATGAGGACCTGAGAGCATACCTTGACCGCTTCGTGCGAGACCTGATCGACACCCAGACGGAAGACGGCTATCTGGGCGCTTTTCCTCGGTCGTACCGGCTGACGGGCTGGACCATCGCGCCAGACGGAACCGAGTTCCAGACCTGGGACGCGTGGAATCACTACCATATCATGCTTGGCCTCCTGCTCTGGCACGAGGAGACCGGCGACGAGCCTGCGCTCGCCGCCTGTTGCCGGGCGGCCGACCTGTTTTGTCGAACCTTCCTCGACACTGGCCATCGCCTGGCTTTCATCGGTTTCTCGGAGATGAACCTTTCTCCCATCCACGTGTTGTGTCTGCTTCACGAGCGGACCGGAATCGCACGCTATCTCCAGATGGCTCGAGCCATCGAACAGGATTTCGAGGACCCCGCCGCCAACGACTACGTCCGCGCCGCGCTCGCGGGTCGGGAGTTCTTTGAAGCGCCAAAGCCGCGCTGGGAGAGCCTCCATACCATCCAGGGCATCGCCGAGCTCTACTTCATCACCGGCGCGGACCAGTATCGTCGCGCCTACGAGCACATCTGGCGGAGCATCCTCCGGGGCGATCGGCACAACACGGGGGGATTCAGCTCGGGTGAGCAGGCGGTGGGCAATCCCTACGATCCCCGGCCGATCGAAACGTGCTGCACCGTCGCCTGGATGGCGCTTTCGGTCGACATGCTGCGAATGACCGGACTATCGACGGTTGCCGACGAGCTCGAGCTATCCACTCTCAACGCCGTCCTGGGGTCCCAGTCCCTGACCGGGCGCTGGTGTACCTACGATACGCCGATGGACGGAGTTCGGACGGCCTCCGCTCACACCCTGTGGGGGCAGGCGAGGCCAGGCAGCCCGGAGCTGAACTGCTGCTCGGTGAACGGTCCGCGGGCCCTGGGCATGCTCTCCGAGTGGGCGATCATGCGCGCGCCCGCCGATGGGGCGGTCGCCATCAACTACTACGGTCCGGGCTTCCACGAGGTCAACCTTCCCGCGGGTTCCACGGTCAGGCTGATCCAGGAGACCGACTACCCGGTGCGGGGGGACATCCATCTGCGCGTGGAGCCAGAGCACCCCGAACGCTTCCGCTTGCTGCTCCGGATCCCGGAGTGGTCCAGGCAGACCACTGTAACCCTCAACGGCCAGGCGGAGAGCGAGGTGAGGCCGGGCTCTTACCTGGAGCTCGAACGCGAGTGGAGGAGGGGTGACACGGTTGAACTCTCCCTGGACATGTCCCCGCGGCTCTGGATAGGCGAGCGGGAGGCGGAGGGAAAGGTATCGGTCTATCGCGGCCCCGTTCTCCTTGCCTATGACCCGCGCTTCAACGCGGTGGACCCGGACGACCTGCCGCGACTGGGCCCTCGGAATCTGACGGGCACACTGGCAACTCCGCGGGGTCGGCCCGCACCGATCCTGACGGTGAAGCTCGCGACCGAAGGAAGAGACCTCTATCTGTGCGATTTCGCCAGCGCCGGCGCCGCTGGCAACCCGTATGTCACCTGGTTGCCGATGTTGGACCGGGAGCGTATCGCGCCAGCGTCTCCAGCAGGCGCTGCTGGCTAACCGGCTTGGGCAGATAGTCAGCCACGCCCAGCGCGAGGGCGAGGGCTCGCTCCGGCAAGATCGAGCACATAATGATAGGGATCCCCCGGGTCTCCGGGGTGGCCTGGAGCGCGCCGAGGATCTCCCAGCCATCCTGGGCGGGCAGCAACACGTCCAGGATGATCAGGTCGGGGCGAGCCTGAGCGGCCAGGCGCAGGGCGCCCGCGGCGGTGCGGGCCGAGAGAAGCTGGTACCCCGTGCCGGCCAGGTATCGACGAAACAGCCGGACGAGATCCGTGCTGTCGTCGACGACGAGCACCTTGACCACCTGCGCCGCCGGCAGGTCGAGCGTAATCGTCTGCGACCTACCGGCTTCCTCGCCGGAACCATCATCCGCCAGGATCCTGAATGTGCCCCCGTGCAGCTCAACCAGCCGGCGAGCAACGCCCAGAAGCTGCTCGGCTTCGGCAGCGGCCTCGCCCTGTCGCTCCGTTCCCCCTCTCCGCGTCGGACCCGGCTCAGGAACGGCGGCCAGGGGGTGAGGTCCCATAGGCGCTAACTGAGGGTCACCTCGGGACGCTGGGGCAGACCTCTCCCCCCTTCCCGCCGTTCCTGAGCCGGGCCCGACGCGGGGAGGGGGATGGCGGCTCCCCCTC
>JACPQP010000134.1 GCA_016190465.1 Chloroflexota bacterium | reverse complement strand
CTGCCGTCCTGCTGAGGTTGACGTCGGTTAGCTCGACGTTATCCCCGTCGCTCAGAAGATCTCGCAAGAGCAAGGCGTTGTCCGTTTTCGAGAGCGAGATGACCCTGAACAGGGAAGTGTAGCCCGAGACCAAGCCTGTCAGGAGTTCCTTTTGGCCGAGGCCCCTCACGCCCCGGACCGGGCCAGCCACTCCAGGGCGCCGGGCGTGTTCAGCCAGACGTCGGCCTGGCCGGCAGCGCAGTCGATCGCCTCGCTCTCGCCGCCCCAGGTGATCAGCTCGGGCATTCGCTTGGGCAACCGCTTCTTCCCAAGCAGATAGGCCGGCACGTGCGGGTTCCTTCGCTTCGCCTCGGCGAGCAGCTTCTGTGAGGCCGGGGTGTCCCCCTCCGTCCGGAAGGCGAACAGAGCCTGCCCGTAGAGCCAGTCCGCCATCGCGTCGTCGGGGTAGAGTGCCAGGAGCTTCTGCACCTGGTCGGTGTCCGCTCCGATCCGCAGCAGGCAGTTCAGGAGGACGTGGCGATTGCCCTGGTTGTCCCCCGGATTCAGCCGCAAGAGCTCCCAGTAGTGCTCGATGGCCTCTTCCCGCCGCCCGGTCGCCCAGAGACACTGCGCCAGCCCCGCGCGGGCCCGCATGTACGGGCGAGTCTCGACGATCCCCCAGAAATGCCCGACGTCCTCCTGGAAGGCTTGCGGCCCCAGCGCCCGCTCTCCGGCGGCCACTCCCTGGGCGTAGAGCTTCAGCGCCTCCGCGACCGATCGTGCCGCCTCTTCCGCCAGGAGCACGTAGGCATCCGCGCAGTCCGCAGAGACCTCCAGCGCCTTGCGGGCGAGGGTTACCCGCCGTGCCCCCTGAGCTTCCCAGGCGTCGTACATGATCTCCTGGGCCTGTTCCGCCGGGCTCGCTGGCTGCCGCCCCGGGATTCCACCCACATTCGTCAGGCCCGCGAGGTAGGCATTGACTTCCTCCATCGAGCCGAACTCTCGCTCGGAGAGGAGCTTGCCGACGTCGGACATCATCCTCTCCATCGCGCGCCGATCGGACATGGCGGGCATGGGGATAGACCCACCGCCCTCGACGCGGCCTGGACTCGCCGGCGGAGTGGCTTGCCCACGTCCCCGACCAGGCGATGAAGCGGCACCACCGGACTGCCTCTTGCTCCTGCCCTTGCGCTTGGCCATCAGCCTCACCCCCAGCGTCGTGATGTGGATAGCTCGCTAGCAATAGTACTGTACCATGAGTACTACTGCACGTCAGGGGCCTTGCGCCGAAGCGCCACACCCAGGTTCAGCCCCCTGCTTGCCGCAGCCCCGCCGCTACTACCTCCACCCAGCGTGCCCAGTTCCACTGGCGTCGGCTCGCCGTCCGCGCTGCCTGGCCGACGCCCAGGCGCAGCGCCGGATCTTCCAGGAGGCGGACCGCCGCCGCCGCCATCGCCTCGACGTCGCCCGGGGGAACGAGCATCCCGGTGGTGCCGTCGGCAATGTACTCGCTGGCCTGACCGACCGCGTCGGCGACGACGGGCACCCCGGCGAGCAGCAGGTCGAGCAGCTTCACCGGGCATTTGGTCCGGTTGAGCAGCGTGTCGTCGAGCGGGTAGAGCGCGACGTCGGCGGCGGCGAAGTAGTCTGGCAACTGATCGCGGGGCGCCCACCCAACCCGGACAATGCTGTCCCCGAGGCCCCGCTCGCCGGCCAGGCGATCGAAGGCGTGCTCTTCGCCGGCCAGACCGACCCCCACGACGACGAAGGCGACCCGCGGACATCGCGTCCGAATCGCCGCCAGCGTCTCGACGAGTCGCGCCACCCGGAACTCGACGAACCTTGTGTAGACGAGCGCCAGGGGACGGTTGCCCAGCCCCAGCTCGCGGCGGATGCGGGTGCCGTCGCCGGGATGCCACCCCGGAGATTGGTCTGACGCCGCGTTCGGCAGGTAGACGACACGCCGGGCGCCAGCCTGCGCGGCGAGCTGGCCGAGCCCGCGGCTGGCTACCGTCACGATGTCGGCGTGCCGGAGGCACCAGCGCTCGTGCCAGGCGATGACGCGGCGCTCGAAAGCGCTGAATCGGGCGCGCTCCCGCTTGTTCCAGCCACCCTCTCCCTCCCAGTCGTCCGTGTCGAGCCAGAGCAGGCCGCGATAGAGCCGAAGGAGGCGCAGCAGCCAGAACACGAGGAGCGTGGCCCCGGCGTGGGCCTTCGGCTTGAACGCGTAGACGAGATCGGGCCTCTCCCGCCAGCAAGCGGCGGCGACACACCCGGCAAGCCAGAGGTGCGCGAGGAGGCGAGGAACGGGGGCCGGCGGTGCGGCGACGGTGTGCTGGACGACGACGCCGCCAAGGTCGACCCGCTGCCCCGCGTCGGCGGGGGAGTCCCACGGTGGCACCACCACGACCGTCTCGTGGCCATAGGCGGCGAGCGCCCGGGCGAGCGGCAGCGCCCGGGCGGCGATGGTCTGCTTATGGCGCAGACCGAAGTTCCCAGCGAAGACCAGTTTCTGCTCAACGCCTTCCGGCATCAGAGATGGTCGCACGGTCGCACATTCGCTTCCGCAATCTCGCCCAGCGCGGCCACCTCCCCGGGCATCGCGCTCGGGATGGAGGCGCCCACCGCGGCGAGAGCCGGGTGGAGTTCCTCCACCACGACGCACAGGGCGCGAATGACACTCAGCGCGGGCGCCGGATCGATCGTTCGGCCCGGGCGCGGCAGCCACGCCTCCAGCTCCGGCTCCAATCGCCGGTTCTGGTTCGGGACGTTCGGGTTCGGGCCATCCGGCCGCCAAACCAGTCGCCAGAGCGCGATGGCGGCGTCGGTCAGCAGGCCAATCTGGGTAACCGCGCGGTGGGTGTGGCCTCGTCCGGCGTACTTCACCGCGATCGGCGCCATCGCCCAGAAGAAGGCCAGCCATCGGTCTGCCTGCGCCAGGCGCTCCTCGGGGGCGATCGGCGGCGGCGCCACGAGCGGGATCCCGGCACGGTCGAACAGGACCAAGGATGCCTCCGGCCGCACCGCCTGCCCGGCTGGCCCGATGTTCCAATCGACTTCGAGCGCCCCCGGGTAGACGACCAGCCAGAAACGGGCGCCCGCTTGACTCTGAGACGGCCACCCCGCCTGAACGAGCAGCGGGTCGCCGACGCGCCCGAACAGCTCCTGGCTGCGCTCCAGCACCGACGCCAGGTGATCGTCGGCGACGGCGACGTGCAGGTCGAGATCGCTCCAGGCGTCAGCCTCACCGCGCCCAAACGAGCCGGCCAGCCAGGCGGCAACCATCCGCGTGTCCTCCTGGAGAACCCGGACGATGCGCGCCAGCAGCTCGTCGCGGTCGTGGCCGTGCCGAGCCAGCGCCGATAGACCGTCGTCCGGTGTGTCGCCACCGGCGCACCAGGACCGGGTTGACTCACGAGCAGACCTCACCCCATCTCCTTTCCCGCTCGCCGTTCCCAACCGGACAGCAAGCCTGGCGATCCCGCGGGGACCCCTCCGGGTCGCCGAAGTCGCGGCTACCTTTGCGCAGCCCGCCGGCAGCTTCACAGCCAGACTGTTTCGCCAACTCCCCTCAGCCGCCAGCCGGAGCCCGAAACCTCCTCGCCGCGAACCACAGCCGTGCGCAGCGTCGTTGGGCAGCCGCCGGACCTCTCTCCCCTGCCCCCGTTCCTGGGCCGAGCCCAACGCGGGGAGGGGGCAGGCACGGGGGCCTGCCCCTACGCTTCCCGCATCGTCCCCCCTCTCCGCGTCGGAGAGGGAGCCAGGGGGAGAGGTCAGCCCCCGTCCCCCCCCCTCTCCGCGTCGGAGAGGGGGCCAGGGGGTGAGGTCCGGCCCGGAGGTCAGGTCACTCGCTCGCCGCCCTCGGCGAGCCTGGCCACCAGCTCCCGGGCATCGCGGGCGAAGGCCACCCGCACGCCGAACGCGTGCGCGAGATCGGCCGGGGTGCGGTCGTCCAGGAAGCGGACGCCCTCCATGTCGAGCATCGTCCTGGGCAGCACCAGGAGCTCGCCCAGCGACCGGCTCGCCAGCCCCACGAGCGCGTCGTAGCCGGTGAGCAGCCCGGAGACAGTCACCGACGGCCCGAAGAAGTGGTTGGTGAGTGAGGCCAGATCGAGTCGGCAGTCGGTCCGCTCGCCCAGCTCCTCGACGATCGGCTGGAGCACGGGACCGGCCAGCGTGCCCGTGACGACGGTGGCGTGCCGAACGCCCGCCCGGCCAACCCGCCGGCGCAGCCGCGCCCACTGGTCCAGCAGCGAGCGCACCATGCCGACGCCGTTGCTGTACTGTCGATAGCCGTCGTAGTGGCGGGCCGACGGAACCGGCACGCCAGCCAGCAGGTAGAACTCGTCCGAGGGGTAGACGAAGCCGATGCCCCAGCGCCGGCGGAATGCACGCTGGTGGCGGTGAAGATCCTCGACGACCGCCCGGGCCGCGGCCGGCGTGTGCCGCCGGATCTCGGCGACCTGCTTGATCCCGTAGTTGGTCAGACCAACAGGCACCACCGACAGCGTCTGCACCGTCGGGTACAGCGACGCGAGGTCGGCGATCGTCCGCTCCAGGTGCGGGCCATCATTCCAATCGGGGCAGAGGACGACCTGGGCGTTGACCTGAACGCGCATCGCCCCGAGCCGCTCGATCTGCTCGACGACATCCGGCGCTTTCGGGTTCCCCAGCAGCCTCCGGCGAAGCTCCAGCTCCGTCGCGTGGACGGAGACGTTGAGCGGGCCGAGACGCTGCTCGGCGATCCGCTGCCAGTCGTCCTCGCCGAGGTTCGTCAGCGTGACGAACCCGCCGTACATCGCCGAGTAGCGGTAGTCGTCGTCCTTGATGTAGACCGAGCGCCGCATCCCGCGCCGGTTCTGGTGGACGAAGCAAAACGGGCACTTGTTCGCGCAGACGCGGATACCATCGAACGTCGGCTCGCCGAAGTGGATCCCCAGGCTGCGGTCCGCGACGATCTCGAACCGCAGCCGCTGCCGGCCGCTCCCCTCGTCGCCGCGTTCGATGACCAGCGCCGCCTGGCCGTCGCTCGCCTGGAACTGGTAGTCGAGCACGTCCCAGAGCAGACGGCCGTTGACTTCGAGGACGCGATCGCCCGGACGGATGCCGACTCCGGCCGCGGGCGAGCCCTCGTCGACGGCGGTGACCACGCCGCCCGGCGCCGTCCGGGCGCGCGCGATGCGCAACCGATCGGACTCTGCCCGTCGGGAGGGGTACAGCGGGATCATCCGGCCTCCTGGGAGGCGGACGATCCCCTCTCCCTCGGGGAGAGGGCCGGGGTAGAGGGCTGGTCAGTCTCGAGCGAGTCGCCGTAGGTGCCCCGGCGCTCGGGGGGCAGCAGCGCCGCGATGGCCGCCATCATCTGGTCGGTGAGCTCGACCAGGCGCTCGCGGCTGAGGCCGCCGGCCTCGGATCGGAACGCGAAGGGTTCGCCGATGCGCACCTGCACCGTTCGCCGCTGAAGGATCGACGGCCAGCCCAGGAACTGGTCGGTGCCGACCAGCGCGACCGGCAGGATCGGCGCGCCGGTCCGGGCGGCGACCAGCGCGGCGCCTGGATGAGCGGGGGTGAGCTGGCCGGTCTTGCTCCGCGTGCCCTCCGGAAAGATCCCCAGCGCCTTGCCCGACTGCAATACCGAGATCGCCTTGCGAATTGCCTTGCGGTCGGGCTCGCCGCGCCGGACCGGGAACGCCTCGTAGGCGCTGACGACCCACCCCAGGATCGGCGTACGAAACGCCTCTTCCTTGGCCATAAAGATCACTTTGCGCGGCATGACACCGCCGATCAGTGGCGGATCGACGAAATGCAGGTGGTTCGAGATGAGGATGAGCGGACCTTCCCTGGGCACTCGCTCGATGCCGACGACCTGAAGCTGGGTGAGCACGCTCATCACCCAGCGCATCGCCATCGAAGCCACCGCGTAGAACACGACACCGCCTTCTCTGCACGAATGTCCGTTCTCAGTCGGTCGTCCCCCCTCTCCGCGTCGGAGAGGGGTGACGACTGACTGAAAACTGACATTCGTGCAGAGAAGGCGGTGTCGTGTTCTACGCGGTGGCTTCGATGGCGATGCGCTGGGTGATGAG
>JACPQP010000142.1 GCA_016190465.1 Chloroflexota bacterium | reverse complement strand
GTGGACCAGATGCGGTACAAGGCGTTCGGAGAGAGTCGCGACGCGGGGGCAAACCTGAACACCGATCACCGGTTCACGAGCCAGATCGAGGACGCGAGCATCGGGCTCTACTGGTACAACGTAAGGGCGTACGACCCGGCCATCGGGCGGTTCACGCGGCCGGATACCGAAGTGGCCCTCCAGGTCCAGCCCTCCAGGTCCTCTCTCTCTAATGAGGACGATCGTCAAGCCAAAAAGGGTGCCGATCAGTGCAAACACGTAGGCGCCCCATGCCAAACCCTGCGCGGTATGCCCCGCGAACGAGCAACGCTGCGCCGGCCCCGTCCAGCACACCTCCGATGAGCGCCTCAGCCACGGTTGCTTGAGGAATCGGCTGCGGAAAGCCCAACATCACGAAACCGAGTGGCAGCGTTACGCCGAGGTGGAGGATGGCCGCCACGAAGTACAGCGCGGCGTTTGCCGCAGTCCGCACTCCCAGTGCCAATGTGACCCGTTTTCGCCGTACTGAGGCCCGTTCACTCGTACCGCTCTCTATGTGCCTGCACCCTTCTTACAGGACGGTCTACCGGCAGCAGCCAAGAGACCGGGCGATGGCGGGCGCATGCTCGCCCTGCCGCCACCTGCGCCGCCCCGATGCTCTCCAGGCCGGCCAGGTCGGCGATGGTGCGGGCCAGCTTGAGCACCCGGTGTAAGGCGCGGGCATCCACGCAACCTATCCCTTGAACAGCGCGATGAACTCGTCCACCGTCAGACCTGCATCGTGAATGATGCCGCGAAGCGTGCCGCGCGGCACCTCCCGGTCGCGGGGAATGGACACACTCCGGCGGCCGGGACGCACCATGATCATGTGACTACCCCGCTGCCGATGGAACCGCCAACCTGCCCGTTCCAACGCCGCTCGCACTTCATCGCCGAAACAGCCGGCAGCGGCGGCATCTATGCCGCCTCACGCGCGTCATCAGCGATGACGACCGAGACAACTTCTAACTGTGGTTCCAGTCCGTCGGCCCGCTGCTCGGCGATGATGCGGCTAACGGCGGCGATGACGATAAGCGGGTCGTTGGGTGGAATCTGACAGACCCTGCACGTCTTCGGGGGCAGGCAGGCATAGCCCTTCAAGCACCTTTTTTCGGCATTGGGAGCTCGCGCCCCACAGGCGTGCCATCCTCTTGAGCTCGTCAGAGGGGTGTGCCTTCGTGCCGCTTTTCGGCATCACGGGGACCACAACGCATCCGAACGCAGTCTCCCGCATACTACCCGCTCGTCCCCCGCCCGGCCGCCCGGCCGTTCGGTGGCCCGCGAGGGGCCAATATGCTACAATAAGGGCGGCACCGGCGCCGGATCCAGGCAATCAGGCGGCCGTTGTCCGGGAGTGTGATGGTGGTAGCGCGCGAGGCGCGGAGCGTTCCGGGAGTCATCGAGACCCTCTCGGCTGGCTTCGAGAGCATCAATCGGATGCTCTGGATCCTCGCCTTCCCCATCGGGATCGATCTGCTCCTGTGGGCCGCTCCACGGTTGTCGGTGGCTCGGCTGATCAGTCGTCTGTTCGACGGCTATATGCGTTTGCTGACTATGGTGGAGGGAGAAGCCACGGGGTTCGACGTCCGGTGGATCGAGCAGCAGCGGCTCGCCGCCGACGGGCTGCGCGAGGGGCTCGAAGACGGCAA
This sequence comes from Chloroflexota bacterium, assembly GCA_016190465.1. GTDB lineage: Bacteria > Chloroflexota > UBA6077 > FW602-bin22 > JACPQP01 > JACPQP01. The sequence continues at coordinate 9,104 of JACPQP010000142.1, read as the reverse complement.
CCTGCTCGGTACGGTGGCTCGCACGATGGCGTCCATCCCCAGCATTCACCCGGACCAGTTGATGGCCGCTAATCAGACCGAGCGCGTGATCGAGCTCGTCAGCCTGAGAGATGCGGTTGGCGCATTCGTCCTGCTCCAACTGGTGGGGCTCTTCATCGGCGCGGTCTACTATGGGTTGATCGCCCAGCAAGTGCGCGACGGCCGGCTCGATCCGAGCACGATCGTGGGGCGGGCGACACGCTACTGGCTGAGCATGCTCGGGTTCATCGCCCTGCTGTTTGGCCTGACTCTCGGGGTCGGCCTCCCGGTCGGCGTCGTCATCGCGGTGCTCACGCTCGTGTCACCGCTGCTCGGCGCGGTGGTGGGGCAGGCCGTCGGACTGGTGGTGGTCCTCGCCTACGTCGCCTCGCTGATCTACCTGTTCTTTCTGGTCGACGCCATCGTCGTCAGTGAGGTCGGGCCGATCCGGGCGGCGCTCAGCAGCGTACGGGTCGTGCACCGCAACTTCTGGCCGGCCCTGGGGCTGCTCGTGCTGCTCTTCGTCATCAGCGCGGGCATGGGGATCATCTGGAACGGGCTCGGGCGGCAGCCATTCGGGCTGGTCGTCGGCATCGTCGGCAACGCCTACGTGATGAGCGGGCTGATCGCCGCGAGCATGCTGTTCTACCGGCACCGCGCGGCGAATCTGTCGTAGAGAGAATGAATGGCGATCAGGGACGCGGAGAAAGAGAATCAAGCGCCGGGGGCATACGGGGTCGATAGCATCCAGGTGCTGGAGGGGCTGGAGGCCGTCCGCCGCCGGCCGGGCATGTACATCGGCAGCACCGATGTCCGCGGGCTGCACCACCTCGTCTACGAGGTCGTCGACAACTCGGTCGACGAGGCGCTGGCCGGCGCCTGCGACCAGATCACCATCACTATCCACGGCGACCACAGCGTAACGGTCGTCGACAATGGGCGGGGCATCCCCGCTGACATCCACCCGCGAACCGGCAAGTCCGGCATCGAGACAGTGATGACGCGGCTGCACGCCGGCGCGAAGTTCGGCGAGGGTGGCTACAAGGTCGCCAGCGGCCTCCACGGCGTCGGCGTCTCGGCGGTGAATGCCCTCTCCGAGTGGCTCCACGTCGAGTTGGCCTACAAGGGACGGCTCTACCGGCAGGAGTACGTTCGCGGCGCCCCGACGTCCGAGGTCCGCGACCTTGGCCCAACCGACCGCCGCGGCACGACGACGACCTTCGTCCCCGACAGGCAGATCTTCGAGACGCTGGAGTACCAGTACGAGACGCTGGCCCAGCGGTTCCGGGAGATGGCCTACCTCACGAAGGGGTTGCTGATCACCTTCGTCGACGAGCGCGCTGACCGGGAGACGTCGTTCTACTTCGAGGGCGGCATCCTATCGTTCGTGCGCCAGTTGGATCGTCTGAAGGACAACCTGCACCCGCGGCCGATCTACATCGAGCGCACGGTCGGCAGCACCACGGTCGAGGTTGCGCTGCAATACAATGACGGCTACGCCGAGTCGGTGTTCAGCTTCGCCAACAACATCAACACGGTCGACGGGGGGACCCACCTCACCGGCTTCCGCACCGCCCTCACCCGGACGATCAACGACTACGCCCGCAAGAACAACCTGCTCAAAGAGGACGACGCCAACTTCAGCGGCGAGGACGTCCGTGAGGGGCTGACGGCAATCGTCAGCGTGAAGCTGACCGACCCGCAGTTCGAGAGCCAGACGAAGGCGAAGCTGGGGAACGGCGAGGTGCGCAACCAGGTGGAGAGCGCCGTTGCCGAGGGGCTGCGGACCTACTTCGAGGAGAACCCTGCCGACGCCAAGAAGATCGTCGAGAAGTGTCTGACCTCGGCCCGGGCCCGCAAGGCGGCCCAGATGGCCCGCGAGACGGTCATCCGCAAGAGCGCGCTGGAGGGGATGACGCTTCCGGGCAAGCTGGCCGACTGCTCCGAGCGCGACCCGGCCAAGTCGGAGCTGTACATCGTGGAGGGTGACTCCGCGGGCGGGAGCGCGAAGCAGGGCCGGGACCGTAAGTTCCAGGCGATCCTGCCGCTGCGCGGCAAGATTCTCAACGTCGAGAAGGCCCGCGAAGACAAGATGCTGGGCCACGAAGAGATCCGGGCCATGATCACGGCGCTGGGTGCCGGCGTGGGGAGTCGCTTCAACCCGGACAAGCTCCGGTACCACCGCATCATCGTCATGACGGATGCCGACGTCGACGGCAGCCACATCCGAACGCTCCTGCTGACGTTCTTCTTCCGGTTCATGGAGCCGCTGATCACGAACGGCTACCTCTACATCGCCCAGCCGCCGCTGTATCGCCTCCAGTTCGGCAAGGAGCTGCACTACGTCTACAGTGACGCGGAAAAGGACGAGGTGCTGAAGCGGCTGAACGGCCGGAAGGCGGATATCCAGCGGTACAAGGGCCTGGGCGAGATGAACCCGGAGCAGCTCTGGGAGACGACGATGAACCCGACCAGGCGGACGCTGCTCCAGGTCACCATCGAGGATGCGCCCCAGGCGAGCGAGATCTTCGAGATGCTGATGGGTGAAAGCGTGCCCCCGCGCAAGCGGTTCATCCAGACCCACGCCAGGAGCGTTCGCAACCTGGACGTGTAGGATGCCTGATGGACATCGACCAGCTACTCAAAGCGCAGCGTGCCGAGATCCTCCAGATCGCCGCGTGCATACACGCGGTTTCGGTCTGGGACTTCATCTCGCATAAGAGCGTAGCGACGACCGCCCGTATGGTCGTTCCCCCTGGAGGTCCCGATCGCTCGCACCACCGTGGTCCGAAGCGCCCGGCTCACACCTGACGAAGCGGCACTGGCCGACCGCCTGGCCACCCAGTTGGCCGGCGGGAGCTTCACCGCGCTGATCCGCGTGTTGCTGCGGTGGTTCGGGAAGCCGATCAATCGTCGGCTGATGGAACTGGAAGCCGCCGGAGCCAGATCGGTGGCTGGATTCTGCACCAGCGACTCGGGTTGGGAGGAAGGAGCCGTGAGTCGACACCAGCGCCGTCAGCCCGTCAGCCCGTGGGCGAGTCCGGTGCGGCGCGCCCTGCGCGAGGGCAAAGTCGTCGTCGGGGCGCTCAGCATCTCGTTCCCCTGTCCGGCAGTAGCCCAGATCTACGGCCAGGCCGGCTTCAGCTTCATCTACTTCGATATGGAGCACTCCGGAATGCCCATCCAGGCGGTGGAGCCGATCTGCACGGCGGCCAAGCTGGCTGGCCTCGTTCCCCTCGCCGGAACGACCGGCATCGCCGACTTCCTGATCTCGCGGCCACTGGACAACGGCGCGATGGGGGTCATCGCGCCCCACGTCGGCACTCGCGAGGAGACCGAGCTGGTGGTGAACGCCTCCCGCTATCCCCCGCTGGGCACCCGGGATGTCATCGATCTGGGCGCCCTCAACGAGTTCGTCGAGGTCGACCCGGCCGACTGGCTGGAGGTGGCGAACCGGGAGACCCTGGTGGCGGTGAAAGTGGAGAGCGCTCGCGGCGTCGACAACGTCGAGGAGATCGCGGCGGTCCCGGGGCTGGACGCCATCCTCGTCGGGCCGACCGATCTGACCGCGAGCATGGGCATCGTCGGCCAGTTCGACCACCCGCGATATCGGGAGGCGATGGAGCGGGTGCTGGCGGCGTGCAGGCGCCACGGCATCGCCGGGGGGCTGAACGTGGCGACCGCGGAGGCCGTGCGCGAGTGGGTGGACCGGGGCGCGACCTTCGTGAGCTGCGGCTTCGATGGCCCCTGGCTGCTCGAGACGTCGCGGTCCCTGGCCGAGCGCGCGCGCCATCTGCTGGGCGATCGGATGCTGTAGCAGAAGCGGAGGTCGGGTGTGATCGTCGACTGTCACACGCATCTGGGACGGGCCGAGCAGTACGGTCGCTTCCTGCGCGAGGCCCTCGGGCGCTCCGGGGACCACCGTGGCGTCACGCTGGACGTGACGCCGGAGCGACACTGGGCGGCGATGGCTAGCGTCGATCGAGCCATCGTCTTCGGGATCAACGCCGTCTTCTTCGACATGCGGGTGCCAAACGAGGAGGTTGCCAGCTACGTGGCCACCCATCCGGACAAACTGATCGGCTTCATGTCGGTCGATCCCGGCGACCCCGGTGCGCTCGACCAGTTGGAGCACGCCGCCGCCGACCTGCACCTGCGCGGCATCAAGATGAGCCCGGTGTATCAGAACTATCACCCGCTGGATCCGCGGGCCCAGCGGATCTACCGACGAGCCCAGTGTCTCGGGTTGCCCATCCTGGTCCACGCCGCCCGCCAGGGCACGCCGATCGCGCCGATGAAGTACGCAAACCCGATCCTGTTCGACGAAGTGGCCCAGCTCTATCCCGACCTCACAATCGTCCTCGCGCACCTGGGCAACCCCTGGATCGGGGACGCGATGGTGGTCATCCGCAAGCACCGCAACGTCTACGCCGACCTGGCGGCCTGCGTCAAGCAACCCTGGTGGCTCTACAACGCGCTCGTCATGCTCATGGAAAACGGCGCGCTCGACAGGGTTCTCTTCGGGAGCGACTTTCCTTTCTCGACTGTCGAAGAGAGCCTGGCTGGCCTGCGTGAGATCAACGACCCGGTCGTCGGCACCCGGCTGCCGAAGATACCCGACGAAGCCATCGAGACCCTGATCCATCGGGATACCGTTGCCTTGCTGGGACTCACGTGATCGCGCCGGTAAGCAACATCCTAGCGGCGATCTACCTGCGCCGTCGGCTGTCGCAGTTCTTCAGATGCCTCCGCCTCCGCTCTTCTCCGTTCCGCTTCGACGGTGTCCCAGTTGGCGGCAAAGTCCGCACCGTTCTCCCCGCGCTCGACGAGGCGGGCGAAGATCCCGTAGGGATCAGTGCGGGAGCCGGCCTGGCGCAGTGTCCCCTCGTCGTTCAGGTACAGGACGATGATGATCCGAAGAGACGTCGAGAACACCCAGAACAACCGGTAGCGCTCTGGCAGACCGTAGCCGTGCGCGCGGCCTCAGAAACCAGAGTTTCCGGAGAGCCGAAAGTCCGTCGCATTCAGGTCGTCGGGGATGATCTCGGTGAGCAGCCGGTTGACCGCGGCGAGAAGCTTGACCGTGGGGTGCTGGCGAGCTTCCTCCGTGGAGATCGACCCAGCAGGACCTTGTATCGGTTGTCCGCGTACACGGTCTCGACCATGGCGAACGCCTGTTCCATCGGTCTCTCGTAGGGGAGGAATCGGTTCGCGACGAGGTAGAGACGCCCCGATCCCTTCAGCACCGCCGCCGCGTCCTGGATGAACTGAATCGCCACATCGTACTCAGCCGCTTTCGCCAAGTGAAAGGGAGCGTTGGTGAGGACGACGTCGAAGTCCAGGCCACGCACCGCGGACACGGAGTCGCTGGCTCGGATGGTGCAGTTTGTCACGCCGTTTTCCCGGGCAGTCTGGATCGCCGAGTCGACGGCGTCGATATCGGCGTCAACCAGATGCACCTGGCCCGGGCTCGCGAGCCCGGCGGCGACGACCCCGACGATACCCGCCCCGCCTCCGAGGTCCAGGACCTGGTCGCCCGGATCGATCCGCATCACGTCGATCAGGGCCTTCGATCCGGGGTCCAGTCGCTCCCACGAGAAGACGCCCGGGCGTGAGCAGACGACGTGAGGCCTGCCGCGGATCTCGGCGATATACCGGTGGAACACGCGGTGGTCGAGCAGGGGGTTCGAGAACTCGTCTGGCACCGGCGGCGAGGGCGACCTCCTGGTAGCGACGCCCACTCGACACCCTTTCCGATAGTCGAGAACGGCCACGTTGCCGAACAGCGCCTGCACGCGCGCCAGCACGGTCTTGATGCCTTCGTCGTTGGCACCCGCGACAGAGAGCCGCCCCCCTACCCCGAGGGCGTGGAAGGCATCCCAGATGAGCTGGAGGGTCGGAAGTGTGGCTTTCAGCGCTCGTACCGTGGCGACATCTGCCGGGGGCAGAAGGCTCAGGTGACTCGTGCCTGAACTGAGATAGACCGCGGCGTTCGCCACGTGGTTCGCCTCCACCGTCCTCCGGGCCGCCTCGACCTCCACGACGTTCGAGTCGGCCATGATCACGCGCCCGCCCGTCGCCAACCTCGCGGCGGCGACCCCGGCCATGCCGGCGCCACAGTTGAGGTCGACCACGGTATCGGCCGGGTGGATCTCCAGGTTGTCGGCCATCAGGAGAGAGGCGACGTCGGTCGTCCGGTTTTCAGGCATACCCGGTTTCGAGCACACGACGATGCGCTCCCCGTGTCCGGTGACCTCCCGACACCGCCACGAGTAGTAGTCGCCGCGCTGATCACGGACTTGCTCGTACGGGAAGCTCGATTCCCGGAGACGCGGCTTGCGAGACCCCATCTACAGCCACCCCCGCCGCCGGAAGTACCAACCGAGGGCGCCGGCGAGCATCGCCATCAGCGCGAGCGTGGCGAAGTAGCCGTAGCGCCAGCGCAATTCCGGCATGAACTCGAAGTTCATGCCGTAGATGCCCGCGAGCACCTGTCTCCGAAGATCAGCGGGCCACCGAACGCTCGTCTCGTTTTCGCCTCGCCACGCCGGCCAGGAAGGTCAGCACCAGTGTTGCCGCCAGCTCGGATGTCCACTCCTGCACGTCTAATGGCGGTGCGGTCTCGACCACGTCGAACCCGAGGCAGGCAGGATGCTGCGCGATGGTCCAGATCAGCTCGATGGCCTCCCACGAGGCGAGCCCGCCCGGACTGTGCGCCGAGGTCCCCGGCGCGGAGGGGACGTCGCAGGCGTCCATGTCGAACGTGAGGAAGAAGCCTGTGGTGCCCCGGGTGGCGCTGGTGAGCGCCTGCCGTGCCGCCGGTTCGCAGCCCAGCGAATGGATCTCTCGCGCGGGGATCATCCGCGTGCCCCAGGCCCGGCAGTCTCGCACGTAGGCGTGGGCGTTGCGCCAGTCGGCGATCCCCATCTGAACCAGATTGGCCGGCCACAGCGGTCGCTCGGGCGATTCGAGCAGCCGCCGAAATGGTGTCCCCGAGGAGATGACCCCGTCGACGGTTTGCCGCACGTCCAGGTGGGCGTCGATCTGGATGACGCCGATCGGCTGAGCGAGCGAGAGCGCCACGCCCCGGATCGTGGCGTACGTGGTGCCGTGATCGCCTCCGAGCAGGCAGGGAACGATACCCCGGGAACGCAGCGCCGCGATTGCCCGCTCGACCTGGCGGTGCGTCTCCTGCACGTCGGTGGGGAGGACCCGGACGTCGCCGAAGTCCGCGATGGACAGCTCCTCGGCCAGGTCTACCTCGAAGCTGAGCGCGTAGGAGCCGGCTCGCCCCAGCGCCCGGCGAATGGCATCGGGGCCATAGCGCGTCCCCCTTCTGCCAAGGACCGATGTATCGAACGGGATGCCCACGATGCCCACATCCGCGGCGCTCTCGGGGCTCCCCGGCGTGATCAACGTGCCCATCAGCCGGTCATTCGGGTCCCCAACGCCAATGGCGCCAGGGGGGACGAAGAGTTTCGAGAAGTCCGCAGTATCAGTCATTTTCCGTCCGTGGAGACTACCTTCCCGCCGACGACCACGGTCACCACCGGGTTGACCCCGAAGTGGTAGCCCAGGTGGAGGTGGTCCGGCAGGTCGAGAACGACGAGGTCAGCGCGACAGCCGGGCTCGAGCCGTCCGCGGTCGGCGAGGCCGATCGCGGCGGCCGCGTTCACGGTGGCGGCGACCAGCGCCTCGGCAGGCGTCAGCCGAAAGAGCGCGCCCGCGAGGTCGATCATCGTCAGCATCGATTCGCAGAAGGACGTGCCGGGGTTCAGATCGGTGCCCAGCGCGACCGGCACGCTCGCGTCGATCAACCCGCGGGCCGGAACCGCGCCGCCGTGGCCCAGTTGCAGCGCGGCCCCCGGCAGGAGGACCGCCACCGTCCCGGCCCGCGCCAGCAGCGGCCACTCGGCCTCCGGGGTGAGCGCGCAATGGTCCACCGAGGTCAACCCCAGCGACCCCGCGCAGGCGGCCAGCCCGCGATGCTCGAACTCGTCGACGTGCGCCTTCAATTGAAACCCCATCTGCCCCGCCGCTCGCAGCAGGCGCTCCGCCTGCTCCCGGGAGAACGCGCCCCGGTCGCAGAACACGTCGACGAAGCGCGCCCGGGGGCCGTGAGCGGAGTGCGGATCGGGGATCGCGTATGCCCGAGTGGGCTGGGCGGCGCCAGTCGGACCCGATCGGCGTGCAGGCTGATCCAGCCCCTCGGAGAACTCCTCGTGGAGGCCGGAAGTCGGGGAGATCGCCGGCAGGACGTCGTGGATCAGGAAGTCGACGTACCTGTCGGCATCCCCGGCGAACTCCGGGGCCACCACGTGCGCGCCGAGAAACGTGGGCACGAGGTCGATGGGTTGGGTCGCGGCGAGCTGCGCCACGGCCTCCAGTTGCTTGCGCTCGTCGGCCAGGTTCAACCCATAGCCTGACTTCGCCTCGGCGGTCGTCGTCCCGCACGCGAGCATCCGTCGCAGCCGTCGCCGTGACTCATCGACGAGCGTGGCCAGCGTCGCCGCCCGGGTGTCCCGGACGGTCCGCGAGATGCCGCCGCCGCGCGCCGCGATCTCGAGATAACTGGCCCCGGCGAGTCGCGCCGCGTGCTCGTCAGCGCGGGTGCCGGCCCAGACCAGGTGCGTATGGGCGTCGACGAGTCCCGGGATGACCGTGCGTCCGTGGGCGTCGATCGTCACCGTGTCCGGCCCGGACGAGACCGCGGGCAGGACCTCGGCGGTCTTGCCGGCCAGCCGGATGCGCCCGCCCCGACTGACGACGGCGCCGTCGCGGATGACCCCACACATCGCCTGCGCCCGCCCGGCTCGCACCGCCGGTCCCGCGCAGGTGACGACCTCGGCCGCGTGCACAATAACAAGATCATCGAAGATGGCCTCTCGCCGCTGCTCTTCGTCCGGTTCGGCATCCCGTGCACATGGAGGATTCGGCGTCAAAGGTCCTCCTCTGAATTCGACCGCTGAAGTCGACCGCAGATCAACGTAAGTACGTAGTCATCAGTAATCAGCAGTCAGCCGCCCTCACCCCTCGCCCCTCTCCCCGTGGGACAGGGGTAGGGGGTGAGGGCCGCTGCCTGGCGC
>JACPQP010000133.1 GCA_016190465.1 Chloroflexota bacterium | reverse complement strand
GAACCCTACGACAAGCTCAAGCGAGCGCTTCGGGCGGAAATCGACGAAGCGGCGTGGAGCAGCCTGTATCGCACGGTCAGCCGCCCGTTCGACAGGCCAGCAACCGGCAAGATCGCCGTGAAGGTCATCAACCACTACGGCGACGAGGTGCTGAAGGTGTTCCAGGTGTGAGATGACGTGATGCGGCTACGTGCCATCCCCGCCTGTGTCACATGCCTACCAGTAGGCGTACGTGAACACAGTCGACGCCAGGGCCGTAGGGTGGGTACATCAGGGTCGGAACCACGAGAGAATCAAGTCGTGGCAGGGGCCAGGAGGGCAAGTTGTTCCAACCTTCTCCTCTCCCCGCTCGACCCTGGAGAGAAGGGCCAGTGCTGATTCAGCTTTCTTCTCGTCGTCGCGAGTCAGGTAGCGCAGCAGGATGTTCGTGTCAAGGAAGCGTGCGGCCATGGTGCCTACCCTTCTGAGGCTGCCTCTTCGGCCACCCCGTTCTCAAACTCCTGCCGCATCTTTCGGAAGTCCTCCGGCCTCTGCCGAGGGGTGACCGCGCCATACCAGCGCAGCACCTTCGACGGTGCCTTCTTGAGCCGAGCTCCCTCGCCCTCCAGCTCGAAGATGATCTTGTCTTTGGGCTTTAAACCCAGACGTGCGCGAATCTCCTGGGGTATCGTCACCTGGCCCTTCTGGGTCAGGGTGGCTTCCCGTTCTCGCATAGCAACACCCCCCGAGCCAACCATACTCGTACGCATGGTAAAGGTATGGTAATCCAGTAATACCAGGTTGTCAAGCAGCCATCGTGGTGCAATCTCGGTCCTGCGAGAAGCGCCAGGGGCTGGTGAGGCCCGGCTCAATACTCCCCCGTAATGTCTACCGTCGGCACCGGAGAAAGCTGGCCGTCCCGGAGGTAGACGATCCGATCGCTTCGCCGGGCGATGCGGGGGTCGTGGGTGGCGACCAGGAACGTCTTGCCCATCTCCTGGCTCAACCGCTGGAGCAGTTGGAGCACCTCACCGCCGGTCCGGCTATCGAGATTACCGGTTGGCTCGTCGCCGAGGATGAGGCCCGGATCCATGATCAGCGCTCGGGCGATGGCTACCCGCTGCTGCTCACCGGCCGAGAGCTCGCTCGGACGGCGATGCGCTCGGCCGTTCAGGCCGACCAGGCGCAGCAGCTCATCAGCTCGCCGCTCGTAGGCCGTCGTATTGCCGACCGGCAGCGTAGGCAGCAGCACGTTTTCCCGAGCGCTGAGCGTCGGCACCAGGAAGAACGCCTGGAAGATGAAGCCAACCTGGTGGCGCCGGACCAGGTGAAGTGACCGTTCTGTCAGCTCGGTGATCTCCACCTCGCCGATCCGGACTTCGCCCGCGGAAGGCCGATCGAGGGCGCCGACCAGGTTGAGCAGGGTCGTCTTGCCCGAGCCAGACGGCCCCATAGCGGCGATGAACTCTCCCGCGTCAATCTTCAGGTTGACGTCCTCGAGGGCACGGACGGCCGTTCGCCCCTGGCCGTAGATCTTGCTCAGTCCGCGCGTATTGACGCTCAGGCCCTTCACCCTCAGCACCCCCCTTCGCCCCGTCACCCCGTCGCCCCATCGCCCGTCGCCGTGTCCCCCGCGACTCACGCGGCGCGCAGCGGCTCGATGGGCGGCACGCGCGCGGCGTAGAGGCCGGCGTGCAGCCCGCTAAGGACGCCGGCCAGCAGCGCAAACACCCCCACTTCCGCGATCAGCGCCGGACTGATCACCACCAGGTCGATCCCGATGAGTTGCCGCAGAGCGGCGACGGCGAAGGCGCCCAGCGCGAAGCCCGTGTTCACCCCAAAGGCGGCGAGCGTGATGGACTCGACCAGCACGATGAACAGGATGTTCCCACTCGACCAGCCCGCAGCCTTCAGGATCCCGAACTCTCGCCGCCGCTCGGTCACCGACATCAGCATGATGATGAGAATGATGATCGCTCCCGCAACCGCCGACACGATCGCCGTGGCCAGCAGGAAGCGGTCGAAGAGGTCGAGCATTCGGCCCAGCTCGATGAGAAAGCGGCTGGCCGCCGTCACCTGAGCCGGCGGTTGCGTCGAGCGAAAGAGGGCGCGGACCCGCGCGGCCACGCCTTCGACGTCGTGGATCGAGTCCACCTCCAGGCGTATGGTCGACACCTGATCCTCGCCGTAGCCGAGATACGCGGCTACGGTCGTCAGGTGACCATAGACGCTGTTGTCGAGCAGCGAGTCGCCAGTCATGAAGAGGCCCACGACCCGGAGCGCATACGGCTTCCGTCCCACTCCGGTCAGCGAGATGACATCCCCCGCTCGATAGGGTCGGCCGCCCAGTCGGCTGAGCGTGTCGTTGACCCGGCTGCCGACGATGATCTCGTCGGGCGTGTGAAACGCCCGTCCGCTCGTGATCCGGCGGGCCGGTGAGTTGGGATCGGCCAGGAGATCGTCGGGTGGCACGCCGACGAACAGCACGCCAAGTGGGCTGTCGTTCTTCAGGACATCGCGTGGGAACGATGCGGTGACCGACGGCGTCACCGAGCGCACGTGCGGTAGGGACTCGACCTTTCGGACGTACTCGCGGGGAAGCGGGCTGCCCAGGCCGGCCAGGCCAGGCAGGGGGGCATCGGCCGGCGAGAGCGTGATTTCGGTCGCCAGCCGGCCGGTGTCCAGGAACCGCTGCCCGATCCCCGTATTCAGGCTGAGCAAGACCGTCATCAGCGCCGTGGCGAGGCCGACGCCGAAGATCGCCAGCAACGTGATGGCGCCTCGTCGAAACGCGTTCTGCATCGCGTACTTCACCATGTCAAAGACCTACCGGCAAGCTGTGTGCCGACAGATCAAGGGACGCGGGGCTCACCACAAAGGCACCGGGGTACGGATTTCACCACAAAGACATAAAGTCGCGCCAGTGGGCGCGCACCGCTGCGGCGAGGGCGTGATCGGCAGCGACGATCCGAATGTGGTGGCCCGCTCGGTGGAATCGGGCCATGTCGTCGGCGGACAGTCCGGAGAGGTCGCCCCAGGCGCGCGGTTGCTCGGGTTCCCCCGCCCAGCCGTCGGCCAGCACCTCGAGCGGGATCGAGAAGTTGCGCCGCTCGGGCACGTCGATCAGCACCTCATATCCGGCGAGTGGCCGACCGAGACGCTCGGCCAGCAATTGACACCAGGCACGCTCGAGCGCCCGTCGCTCGGCCGGTGACGCATGGAGGCGAGCATATGCCTCGAACTCGGGCGCCGTCGGGGTGAGCGTCACCGCGCGCTTGTAGAGGCGTCGATCGAGGAGCGCTCGGGCAAGCGTCGCCACCGACGAGCCGGCCGGGGACCGATCAAGCAAGCTGGCGAGTATGGAGGCGTCGTCGCCGTGCTCGAGGTCGCCCGCGACGATCGTGCCGAGGTCAAGCGCGTCCTCAACCGCGCGAAGAAACATCACCGTCGCGATCCGGGCGGCGTGGTGCCAGTAGACGTTGTAGAACATCAGGTAGCGGGCGAAGACCAGCGACTGGATCGGCCCGATGCCGTGCTCGTCGACGACCAGTCGCCACCGCCGGACGGGGTCACACCAGAGCCGAATCGTTTGCAGCAACCGCTCGACGTCGACCAGCCCATAGGGGACGTTGCAGTAGTGGGCGTCGCGCACCAGGTAGTCGAGCTTGTCGGTGTCGAGCGCGCCGCTCAACAGGTCCCGGCCGATCTGCTCGGCGTCGCTGAGATCAGGTGGCGCATCGCGAGCGACCAGACGGGCGACCCGCGCCGGCTCGATCCCCCACTCGGATCGGAGTACCTCGGCGACCTGGCCCGACGAGATGAGGTCGACGGCAATCGCCTCGTGCCGCCGGACGGCCGGGTGCGCGAGCTCCTCGACCGCGTGAGAGAACGGATAGTGGCCGATGTCGTGGAGAAGCGCCGCGGCCAGCGTCGCCCGACCAGCCCCCACGTCGAGGGGCGCGTTCGGAAAGCGCTGGATGAGCTGGACGAGCGCCCGGCGCGTGAGGTGGTGGACGCCGATCGAGTGCTCGAAGCGGGTGTGGTGGGCACCGGGGAACACCCACGAGATGAAGCCGAGCTGCTGGACCCGGCGCAGCCGCTGAAAAGCCAGCGTATCGAGCAGGGCCAGCTCGCGCCGGCCGAGCGGCACCGCGCTCCAAACCGCATCGCGCAGGTGCGTCCGCGCCGGCGGCTCGAGAAACAACAGCTCCGCGAGGAGGTCAGTGTGGTGGGCCACGATCGTCACCGCCGGCAAGCCTTGGCTTCACTATTCTACCGCCGATGGGCCGTTGTGCGCCAGTATCCGGTATAATGCTCGCGTGTTGCGGATAGAGGAGCATCGCGCGGTGACCGTTCCCGAAGATGCGGCCCGAAGATCCGACGCATTGGGGTAGGCGACGTTGGGTTTCCCGTTGTACGGCGTGCTTGGCGCGCTCGCCGTGGTCGTGGCCGAGGCGGTCATGTTCGCGCGGGTCGACCCGGTCTTCACCTACTTTACCGCGATCGTCTGGACGGGGTACATCCTCTTCGCCGATGCGCTCGTCTATCGATTGCGCGGTGAGTCGCTGCTGACCCGCCGCCGGAGCGAATTTGCCGTGATGGCGCTCTGGTCCGTGCCCGCCTGGCTCCTCTTCGAGGCGTACAACCTGCACCTTCAGAACTGGCGCTACGTCGGCCTGCCGGACGACGTTCTCCTTCAGGCGCTCGGCTACGGCTGGAGCTTCGCGACAATCCTGCCTGGTGTGCTGGAGACGGCGGAGCTCGTCGCGGCCAGCGGCCTGCTGGCAACCCGGCCGAGCATCCGCTGGCAGATCACCCCGGCCCTGCTGCGTGGCTGGCTGGCCATGGGCCTGGCGCTGTTGGTCGCACCGCTGCTCGTCCCCGCCGGTGTGGCCGGCTACCTCTTTGGGCTCATCTGGATCGGGGTCATTCTGGCGCTGGAGCCGATCAACTATCGTCTCGGCGCGGTGTCGTTGCTGCGTGATCTGGAGCGAGGATCCACGGTACGCCTGCGGCAGTTGCTGGTGGCCGGCGCCCTCTGCGGTCTGCTCTGGGAGTTCTGGAACTACTGGGCCGGCGCGAAGTGGTACTATTCCATACCCTACCCGCTGGACTTCGGCCTGCGAGTCTTCGAGATGCCGCTGCTGGGGTTCCTTGGCTTCCCGCCGTTTGCGGTCGAGTGCTTCTGCCTCCACCAACTGGCCTGGCGATTCGTGCGCGGTCTCTCGGACAAGCGAAACCCCCTACCCCTCTCTCCGTGGGACAAGATCAGGAACGGCGGCGAGGGGTGAGGGCTGGGGAGAGGGGAACTGAACTGATGTGGCTTCCGTCGCTGGGACTGCTGGTTGGCATCGCCATCGGCGTCGTCTTCTCGCTGTCGATTCCACCGGAGTACGCCCGCTACACGGCGATCGCGATCCTGGCCGGGCTGGACTCGATCCTCGGTGCCGCGCGCGCCGAGCTCGAGGGCCAGTACCGGACGGACGTGTTCGTCTCGGGGTTGTTCACCAACATGCTGATGGCCGGGCTGCTGACGTTCCTGGGCGACCGTCTCGGGGTCGAGCTCCACGTCGCGGCGATCGTCGCGTTTGGCGTCCGTCTGTTCAACAACGCGGCCGTCATCCGCCGACACCTGCTGCTGCGGCGCCGGCAGCCGATGGGTGCACCGCCGGTGGCGTGAGCAGTGGCCAGGAGACCTTGTTTGCGGCCGGGCAAGCGAGTATAATGGGCCACGCTGGGGGACAGACGATCGATCGTCTTCGCGACTTGCCATTCGCCTCCCCGCCTGCACCGGGAGAGGCGACGCTCAAGCCCCTCTTTCCTGGTCGAGCTGGCCTGATCGAGCTGGCCTGAGAGACCTCGATGGGGGAGGGGTTGGGGCATGTGCGCTAACTGAGGGCCTCGCACGGCGGCACCGGGGGCCGACCTCACCCCCTGCCCCCTCTCCGACGCGGAGAGGGGGAGCCGCCATCCCCCTCCCCG
>JACPQP010000145.1 GCA_016190465.1 Chloroflexota bacterium | reverse complement strand
GATCGCCGCAACTGGGCCGACGAGGCTGGCGCGAGCGACGGCCGGCTCTGGTACACCAGGCCGCCATCCGGCGCCAGCAGCGCCACCCGCTCGCTCGGTAGCTCCAGGAGACGCGAGCGGGCTTCGCCCGCGAGAGCAGGGCTTGCCCGGGGATCGAGCAACGCCACCAATCCCTCTTCGGGCACCAGCGGCAACACCGCCCGGTTGAACTGCACACTGACGTCGGAGGCCGCCCGCCAGAGGAGATAGCCATCCACCACTCGCCCCATCGCCCAAATGACGACCGTGGTCGCCGCGACCGTCAGGACGAGGCTGACCAGCGTAAAGCGCCGGACGACCCCTCGGCCCGGTGGTCGAGAGATCGCGGATGCATCAGCGTCTATGCGCATCGGTCGCATCTGCTCACCTCCCCTGAAGCCGCGGGGGGCGCCCTCACCCCTGGCCCCTCTCCCGCGTTGCGGGAGAGGGGCCAGGGGTGAGGGCGTACCACGAGGTTCCCATTCCTATGGCTCCAGGGCCGCCAGCAATCGCCTTCGGTCGAAGCCCACGATGACCGAACCATCGACCTCGATCACCGGCACGCCGTACTGCCCGGTCTTCCGGACCATATCGTAGGCCCCGGCTCGGTCCGTCGACACGTCGATCTCTCGGTAGGGAATGCCGCGCTCCGCCAGGAACGCCTTTGCCTGGCGGCAGTAGCCGCACGTCGGCGTCGAGTAGATAACGATATTGCGAGCCACGGTAGATCAGCCTCCTTGTTGACTGGCCGCGCCAGTCGTTTCACATCCTACAACAGTCTCAGCCGCGCGGGTATTCCCGGCAGTCAGACGGGGAGCGGCCGATGCGTTCCGGGTGGGCTGGCGGTTGGAGTTCGCCTGACACGGCGAGGTCTGCCTGCGCCAACTGCCGACGTCTGCGCAGGCAGACCTCGCGATGCACGCCGCGAGTTCAGCGACCGCCCGCCCCGCTCAGGGAAGGAGTCCCCCGCGGGATCGCCAGGCACCACAGAACGCCTGCGCTCTGTTGACACGGGGGAGCCATCGGATTTCCTGCCAAGAGGTGCCCGGCAGACAAGTGTGGGGGCATTTGGCGACGGGGCGAGGGGGCGACGGGGCGACACGGAGACGGGGCGACTACCCTGGCGCGGCGATCAGGGCACGACGGCCGGGAATAACCGGTGCGCGTCCCCTGTTAGAGATGATCGAACGAAGGCACGGCGAAGATCGCCGTCCCGATTCGGGAGTCAGAATTGAGAGAAGGAGGGTTTCGGCAATGGATCTTCGGCGCGTTATCATCGTCGGTCTGGTCGCGAGCGTGGTGATGGGGATGATCGAGATGCTCTACGAGGCAGTGGCCGGGGCCGGCCTCTGGTCGCCGGTCGTCTTCATCGCCGCCACGGTCCTGCGCGACCTGCAGGGCACGCACCCGCCGGTGGCGTTCCAGCTCGTACCGGTGGTGCTGGGCTTGATGGGCCATATGATGAACTCGGTCATCCTTGGCCTGGTCTTTTCCGCTCTGATCGCGCCACGCCTGCGCGGTGTCGGTGCGCTCGTCGTCGGCGGGGTCGTCTACAGCCTGGTAGTCTTCCTGGTCATGTGGCTCGTTCTTCTGCCGCTGATCGACCCTGTGATGCTGCAACTGAACAGCCCATTCTTTGCGGTCGCGCACATGATGTGGGGTGCCGTGCTCGGATTGGGCCTTGGTTGGCGGAGCTCCGAGACCCCGACCCGCCAGCCGGCCCACTGAGCTTACCGTCGCTGGCGCTCAGGATAGACGCCGCGCTGCGGAGCGAGCGAGGAATCTCGGCCAAGGTACACAAGGGCCACGACCGAGATTCCTCGCTTCGCTGGGAATGACAAGGGGGGCGAGTTCACCGATTCGCTCCACGTACTCCGCTGGCGTAGCAGGATCTCGGCCCTCCCTCGCTTCGCGCAGTCGGGCGGGGCATTGCGGGCCGCTTCCGTCTCGGGCAGTAGCTCCAGGACCTCCCGTCCGTCATCCCGACCAGGACACTGCATCGCACCGCTCCACACCCTCCTCCAGCAAAGCATACTCGGCCAGTCTCTGAGTCACCCAACGCTCCCGGCGCAGCCCCCCAACCCCACGCTCGGTCTAGTCAGATTTGCTGGCACATACCAATGGTGTTATAATCGCGTC
>JACPQP010000130.1 GCA_016190465.1 Chloroflexota bacterium | reverse complement strand
TCTCTGGACTGGGCAGCGTCACCGTGTCACTACGCAAATCGATAACTCGTGCCACCTTACCGCGTTCCTCCTGTCCGGGATGGTGCGCGTCCCTGAACGACGTCACCCGTCCCCGTGTCGCCCCGTCGCCCTTTCGCGCCTTTCGCGTTCCTTTCGCGCCTTTCGTGGTCCAAACCGTCGCCCCGTCGCCGTACCGTGTTCCTCCTGTCCGCCCTGACCGATTATACGTGACCGGGCGATCAGCTCATAGATGACCGGGCGGTCAGCCACGGCCGACCGCCACCGCTGCCAGGACCAGGAAAAGGAGAACAGTGATTCCCGCGAAGACCGTGAGCTGTTGCTGGGTGTTCTGGAGACGGCGATCAAAGCGCTCGATCGCCGAACGGGTGCGACGGTCGACTTCTTTCATCTGGTCGTCGATCGCCTTAAGCTGGGCGTTGATCACATCCGCCTGAAGCTGGCCCGTCTGCTGCTCGACCCGCTGCGACAAGACGTCGAACCGCTGCTCGAGCGTGTCGAGCTGTTCGGCCGCCTCGGCTGATGGCAACCGGATCTGCATTTCGCTTATCTGCGCGGCCAGTTGACGAACCTCCCGCCGCAACTCGAGCACGGCGCTCTGGAGACCGCGTTGCGGTCGGTCTTCGTCGTCATCGCCGGCGAAGCGGCGAACGTTGGGGTCCACCCTTGCCTCCTCAATCCAGGCCCGACAGTCCCTCCTCCGGCCAGCTCCTCGCCCCGTCCACCCGCTCCCACGGCGCGTGCCACTATGATACGCGGACTTCGCCCGCCGGGGCAACTCGCTGGCCAACGGGCGCCCTTTCGCGCCTTTCGCCGCTTTCGTGCCTTTCGTGCTCCAGACGCCCCGTCGCTCCACGCCCTACCTCCGAAAGAGGTTGGCCAGGACGAAACCGAGGTTCGCCGGTCGCTCGGCGAGGCGACGAAGCAGGTACGGATACCAGTGATCGCCAAACGGCACGTAGACGCGGACGTTGTAGCCCTGCTGCACGAGTTGCTGCTGAAGGTCGCGGCGAATCCCGTACAGCATCTGAAACTCGAAGGTCTGGCGGTCTCGCCCGCGCTGGTCGGCGTATGCCCGCGTCGCCCGGATGATGCGCTCGTCGTGGGTGGCGATCGCCGGGTAGACTCCGCCATCGATCAGCAGACGCATCAGGTGCAGAAAGTTGCGGTCGACGTCGGCCTTTGACGGATACGCGACGTGCGGTGGCTCCTTGTAGGCTCCCTTGCACAGCCGCACCCGGGCGCCGAGGGCGATCAGCTCGCGCAGATCCTTCTCGCTTCGGTAGAGGTACGCCTGAATCACGACGCCCAGGGCGGGATGCTCCGGAAACAGTTGCCGGAAGATCCGAAGCGTTCGCTCGGTGTAGGCCGAGCTTTCCATGTCGATCCGCACGAAGTTGCCGTACTGCCCCGCGCATGCCGCGACGAGACGCAGGTTCTCGGTGCACACTTCGGTGGACACTTCAGGGTCCAGGGCCAGCCCGAACTGAGTCAGCTTGACCGAAACGTTCGAGTCGACGCCGGTCCGGGCGATCGTATCGAGGATGGTGCAGTACCACTCGGCCGCCCGCCGCGCCTCGGCCGCGGAGGTGACGTGTTCGCCCAGGTGGTCGAGCGAAGCCCGGATCCCGCGGGCGTTCAGGGCGCGCACCACCTCGATGGCCTCGTCGATCCGCTCGCCAGCCACGAACCGACGAGCCATCCCGCGCAGCGCCGGCTGATCGCGAACAAGGCGCTCGATGGACGGCTGTTCCGAAAGGTAGAGCAGGGCGCCGCGCAGCACAGTACCCATCAGAGATATTATACTCCGCTGATCTGCGGTAGAATGGCGGCGTCGCCTTGCGCGTCTAGAGCAGCGAGCAGTGGCGTTGAGCCAGCGGGTGACCTAACCCCCCAGCCGGACCTCACCCCCTGCCCGCCGTTCCTGAGTGGATCCGACGCGGGGAGGGGGGCAGGGGGGAGAGGTCCGGCCCCGGCTCAGTGTCCCTGCACACCGCTCTCAGTCAGGACAGTTGCGCCAGACCGATGCCCTGGAGGCGCATCAGGAGGAATGTGACCGATCATCCATCGCGGGAAGTAGGGGCAGGCCCCCGTGTCTGCCCCCCCTCCCCGCAGCGTGCCCGGCAGGGCCGTCATCCGAGCCAGCGGTGAGGCTGCGCTTCGCCAGCGTCGACGCGCCGGACTATAGCAACCTGCTCGCCTGCATCCGGTGCGGTCTCTGTCTCTCGGTCTGCCCGACCTACCACACGGACCACCTGGAGACCCAATCACCCCGGGGGCGGGTGGCGCTCATCCGTGCCGCCGACGAGGGACGGCTTCCGGTGGGCTCGCCGACGTTCCGCGACCACCTGTACCACTGCCTCGACTGCCGCGCCTGCCAGACGATCTGCCCGTCCGGCGTCCGGGTTGGTGAGCTGGTCCTGGCCGCGCGCGCGGAGGTCGAGAGCGAGCGCCGGCCCGGCTGGGCGGAGCGTCTCATCCGGCTGGTCGTCCTCCGGACGCTCTTCATCGCTCCACCGTGGCTTGAGCGGGGAGCCGCGTTGCTCCGGCTCTACCAGCGCCTGGGCGTTCAGTCGTTCGTGCGGAAGATAGGCGTGCTGAACAAGCTTCCCGGCAGGCTGAAGACGCTGGCCGTGCTCGATGCGCTGCTCCCGCCACTGCCGGCGCGGCCGCTTCGACAGGAGCTGGCCGAGGTGACGCCGGCCAGGGGAGAGCGTCGCTACCGGGTGGGCTTCTTCCTGGGGTGCGTGATGAGCGTCGTCTTTGCCGAGGCCAGTCGCTCGACCGTCGACGTGCTGACGGAGAACGACTGCGAGGTGGTGACGCCGAAGGGCCAGCGATGCTGCGGCGCCCCTCACGCTGGCGAGGGTGACATGGCGACCCTGCGGGCGCTCGCTCGCCACAACGTCGACCTCTTCCTGGGCCACCGACTGGACTATATCGTCACCGATTGCGCCGCGTGCAGCGCGCAGACGAAGGAGTACGCTCATCTGCTCGGTCTGGAGCCAGCCTACGCCGCGAAGGCCCGAGCCTTCAGCGCGAAGGTCCGCGACATCAGCGAGCTGTTGACCGAGATCCCGCTGAAGCAGCCCGCCGGAGAGGTCCGCGCCCGCGTGACCTACCACGAGGCCTGCCACCTCTGCCACGCCCAGGGCGTCCGAACGCCGCCACGCGAGATCATCCGTCGGGTGCCCGGCGTCGAGCTCGTCGAGATGAGAGAGTCAGACTGGTGCTGCGGGAGCGCCGGAGTGTACAACGTTACCCACCGGGAGCGCGCCCGGAAGCTGCTTGGTCGAAAGCTCGCGAACGCCGGGGCGACCGGCGCGGAGGTCATCGTGACCGGGAATCCGGGCTGCCTCCTTTACCTTCAGGCGGGGGTACGTGAGCAGAGACTGAATGCCCGTGTGCTTCACTTGACCCAGTTGCTCGACGCGGCCTACCGAAGTAGCCGTCACGGCGACGCGGGTCGCCGCTGACGGCTGGTAGCTGTTTGCTGACGGCGACGGGATCCGCTGCGCATTGGCACGCGTTGTGCTCGTGGCGTGACTCCCTGTCGGGATGCCGGCAGATGAAGTGAGATCCTCGATCGAGGAGAGGGGGTGAACGCTGTGGCCAGGATGAGCTATACCTGTCCTCCACCTTGCGGACATACCATCACTGCCGAGAGCGAAACCGAGCTGCTGAAGGCGATGCAGGAGCACGCCAAGACGGCACACGGGATGGAACTGCCCGAGGCCGAGGCACGGAAGTATCTCCGCGCCGCGGTTCAGAGATAGCGGAGAGAGAGAAGGGGGGAGGCGGAACGGGCGCCGTGGCCTGGCCACGGCGCCCGTTCCTGTTTTTCGCCGTGATCGCCCAGCTTCTGTCTGGTCCGACGCGATAGCATTGGCTTGACGCGACAGACTCAGGTATCATACAGGCGCAATGCCCTGGATCTGTCAGTTCTGCTTTGGGTGAGTCGTTGAGCAGCCGATCATTCCCCAACCCCCAATCCCCGACCCCAAAATCCCAGGATGTACGGCTCGCCCGTGGCCTGCTGGCCCTCGTCCTCCTGCTGGGGTTTGGCCTCCGCGTGTATCGCCTGGGTGAGCAGAGTTTCTGGTTTGACGAGGGATTCAGCGTCAGCGAAGTGATTCTTCCGCTCGGGCAGATGCTGGGCATCCTGGTTCAGGGGGATATCCATCCCCCGCTCTACTACCTCCTGCTGTGGGGTTGGGTCCGGCTCGCCGGACCGGGTGAGTTTGCGGTTCGCGTGCTGTCGGTGGTCATCGGAACGCTCCTTATCGCGACGACCTGCCGTCTGGGGTATGAGCTCGACCGGCCGGGGGATGCCGCACCCGCGAACGCGGCACCCACAGGGACGGGGCACCCACAGGGGGGTGCCCCTACGGTAGGGGCGGCCCCCTGTGGCCGCCCGCGGCCCCCGTGGCCGCCCTGGCCCCCGTGGCCGCCCTGGCCCCCCCAGCGGGCGTCGCTCGTGGTCCCTGTCGGCACCGGGCTCGTCGCCGTCTCGCCGTTTCTCGTCTACTACGCTCGCGACGCGCGAAACTACAGCCTCCTCGCGCTCACGGGCGTCATCGCTTCGCTCGGCCTGTGGCGTGCGCTGCATCCGGTGCGCGGGCGGCCGTGCCGAGGCTGCTGGATCGCCTATGGGATCGCGCTCGGCGCACTGATCTACGCTCACTATTTCGGGGTCTTCGTCTGGGCGGCCCACGTCATCTACCTGGGGCTAGGTGCTCGCGCCCACCGTCGCCAGCTTCTGCCGGCGCTGGGGGCGATGCTGCTCGGCCTGCTGCTCTTCATCCCGTGGTCCCTGGGCGCGCTCCGGCAATGGCTGCGGATCTGGCAGTTTCCCGACTTCTGGGCGGGCGAGCTTAGCCTCCAATCCTTCGTCGACCGCACGTTCACGACAGTCGCCGTCGGCTGGAGCGGGTCCCCGGCGGTTGCCGTCGGCGCCATCGCGGCGCTGTTCGCCGTGGCGATCGTCGCGGCAGTCTGGCGCGGTGTCGCCTCTGGCCAGCGCCAGGACGTCTTCCTGGCGGTCGCCGTCGTCGTGCCGATGACCTGTCTCTACGCGCTGACCGCGCGGAACCCCAAGTTCACCGAGCGGTACCTCATCGCCGCCGTGCCCGCATTCTATCTGCTTGTCGCTCGGGCCCTCGATCTGCTGTCGGCGCTCGGCGGGCTCGCGGCGAAGCGCTGGCCGAGCCTGCCACTGAACCTCGCCGCGAACGCGCTGGCCGCGACGCTGGCGATGACCACGCTGGGCGCATCGCTCCTCGAGATCCGTCAGGTCTATGATGGCGCGGCGTACGCGAAGGAGGACTTCCGGGCGGTCGCCGCCTACATCCGAGAGCGGGAGCAGCCCGGCGACGCGATCGCCCTGATTCTCGATTCACACCAGACGTTCGAGCTCTACTACGGCGGCCGCGCTCCGGTCCACGGCATCGGCGCCCGCGACGACATCGCCGCGCTCAGCGGTCTCCTCAACCAGGCCATCGTGGGCAACCAGCGGATCTGGGTCGTCCTCTGGCACGAGGACTGGGCCGACCCCACCGGCTTCTTCCGCGATTCCCTCAACACGACCTTTCCTCGCCTGCCGGTGGACCGGAGCTTTCACGGCCTCGGGCTAGCGCTCTACGACGTCTCCCGGCAGCATCGTTTCGCGCCGACGCTTGAACCGGAGCGCTCCTACCCGATCAACTTCGACGACACGCTCCACTTTCTTGGGTTCGATCCCTGGCCCGAGCGTCTTCCGGCGGGTGCCGATCTGCCGCTCCTCTTCTACTGGCAGGCGCCGCGGAAGCTGGACCAGGACTACGTGGTCTCGGTGCGGTTGCGCGACGAGCGCCACGTCTGGTCGCGCGTCGACGAGCGTCCGGCGGCCGACACCTATCCGACCTACTCCTGGCGCGTTGGTCAGATCGTGCGCGATCGTGCCACGCTGCCGATCCCGGCAGGCACCCCCCCGGGTCTCTACCGCCTGGAGGTCGTCGTCTATCCGCGGGGAACTCGTCGGGATCTGAGCGTGCGGGATGAGCACGGGCGCGCGATGGGCACGGCTGCGACCATCGGGGCGGTGCGGATCGAGCGTTCCGAGAGGCTACCCGACTCGGCGACGGTCGCCCTCGCTACGCGCAGTGGCCACCGGTTTGGTGGGATCGTCGAGCTGCTCGGCGCTACCGTCGAGACCCCGTCGCTGCGTCGCGGTGAGACCGGCAGGCTGGTGCTCGCCTGGCGAGCGCTCGTCGTGCCCACGGTTGACTACCGAACTCGTCTCACGGTGATCGACGCCGGGGGGACACGCCACGTCGTGGGCGAGGGGCCTCCGGCCGATGGCCGCTCGCCGACCTCGACCTGGCGAGCGGGCGAAGTGACGCTGGACCGACATCGCGTCCCGATCGGACCGCGCACCGCGCCCGGACGTGCGAAACTGGAGATCGAGGTGCTGGAGCCTGATGGGGACCGAGGGCGGCACCTGGGCAGCGCGCTCGTCGGCGAGCTCGAGGTGCTCGATCGAAGCGTGAGCTTCGAGCCGCCGCGCGGCATCCCGACCACAGCACAGTACCAGGTCGGGGAGGTCGGGCAGCTCATCGCCTACCGGCTGGACGCGAACCTGGTGCGACCCGGTGGCGAGCTCCGTGTGACCCTTCACTGGCGCGCCGACGGGCCGTCCGACGTGCCGTACACGGTCTTCACGCACCTCATTCAGATCGACGACGAAACCGGTTTCGTCTGGGCGCAAGATGATGCTCCCCCCCAGCGTGGAGAGGCCCCGACCACGAGCTGGACCGCCGGCGAGTACCTGGCCGACGACTACGTCCTGAGGCTGAAGCCGGACCTGCCGGCGGGCGCATATGCCGTCGAGATCGGGATGTACGATCCGGTCACGGGCACCCGCCTACCGATTCTCGACGGCGATGGCGCGCTGGTGGGGGACCGGACCATCCTGGGACAGGTCACAGTGGGACCATAGGAGGGTGGCCAGCGCCAGCAGTCGGGGTGGTGAGAAGATTGGCACAGCGTGAGCTACAGTGGGACCATAGGAGGGTGGCCAGCGCCAGCAGTGTGACCGCGCTGATCGCCACGCCCACCAGGAACGAGGCCGGTCGATAGGCGAACACGACTCGATGCTGGCCCGGCGGTAGCTCGATGGCCCGAGTCAGGTAGTTCGCCCGGTAGATCGGCACGGTGGATCCGTCGACCGTCGCCACCCAGCCAGGGTAGAACGAGTCGGCCAGGACGAGGAAGGCAGGAGCGTCGGCGTCGGCCGCGATCTCGACACGCCGCGGCTCCAGCCGCTCGATGCGAACGTCGGGGCGCGGGCCCGGCACGACGGCCGGACCGCGGGGTGGCTCCTCGAGGATCACCACGTCGCCAGGGTGGAACTCGGGCGCGAGCACCATCGCCCGCGCCTCTGCCGAACTGGAAGCCACCTGGTGGCGGCGTACTGCCCAGGCACGCGGCAGAGAGTACTGCATCCGGTAGATCACGTGATTCGGTTGCTGGGCGATCGGCTCGATTCCGGGCATGGCGGGCCGCTCGGGCTCGAAGAGGACGTACTTGACGTTCAGCAATTGCCAGAGCCGGTAGTCGGCCTCGGGACGCGCCAGCAGCTCGGCCTGGCGGGCGAGCTGGAACGGCGTGTCGCCATTGATCGTCGGCAGGCCGAGCAGCATCGCATCGTTCGGCGGGAACACCGAATCACTGGCCGGGCGGATGCGAAATGGCTCGTCGATCGACGAGCGGATGAAGGCTGCGGTCGCCCCGAGGCGCGGGACAGGGTCGGGGTCGACCGCAGCCTGGTTGTTGCCGTAGTTGATCGACCACAGGTCGACCGCGAGCAGCAGCGCCATCGTGACTGCGCTCGTCCGGTGGCCAACCGGCCAGCGGCCCCACCGGACGAGCAACAGCGCCAGTGGGAGGAGAACGCCGGCCGAGGCCAGCGCCGCCCGCGCCGCGCTCCAGGCAGACCCGGCCGTCTGCCCGCCTTCACCGAGCCAGACGACACCGGCCGCCAGGAGTCCGCCCCCTGCGCCGATGAGCAGGCCGCGTCCGACGGCGAAGGGCGCTGTCAACGGATTCGGGGAGCGGATTGAACGGATTGCCGATGGGCTAATCCGCTCAATCCGCTCCTGAAATCCGTTGACAGCGCCCTTCGCCCCGTCGCGTGTCAGGGCGAGCCAGCCATAGCCCGCGAGCACTGCACCGGCCAGCGACCACAGGTACATCACCCGCTCCTGGTCGCGGAACAGGCGAAAGCCCGGCGCGAACTCGTAGAGTAGCCAGTACAGTGGCGTGCTGCTGCCGACCGAGAGGAGGAACGAGAAGAGACCGACGCCGGCCCAGAACCGCACGGCCGGCCGACGATCTCGCCAGATCGCCAGGCCGGCGAGCACCAGCCCGACGATACCGATGGAGAGCGCCTTCTCCTCGCGCCAGAGCGGGATCAGCGCGCCGAGGAGCGACGTTGGCGCGTAGCCGTGGCCGGCCGCGGCGAAGTCGAGCTGGGCGCGCGTCGAAAGGGGCAGGAACTCCACGGCCGGCACCACGGCGACCGCGGCCAACCCGACGCTGGCCGTCGCGAAGATGACCACGGCGAGCAACAGCGCCCGAACTCCGAAGCGCCAGTAGCGGTAGACGAGGTAGACCACGGCAAGATAGCCCGCGAACAGCGACGTCTGCGGATGCCCCGCGAGCAGGCCAAGCCCGTTCGCCGCGCCAGCCAGCGCCGCGTACTGCCACGCCGCGGACACGGTGCGGAGACACGGCGAGCCGAGACGCGGAGACGCGGTGACGGGTCCCTCCTCTCCGTGTCGCCGTACGGGGCCCAGCTCAGGAACGGCGGGCGACGGGGCAGGAGTTTGGACCACGAACGGCACGAAACGAGCGAAAGACGCGAAAGGGCGACGGGGCGACGGGGCGACGGGGGGACGGGGAGCGCCGCGCTCGAGAAAGTAGAGGGAGAGGGGGAGCCAGACCGCCGTCTCCAACATCGCGAGCTGCTGGACCGGGTAGGACGTGAGAAAACCGGAGAAGGTGAAGACGAGGGCGGCGAGCACGGCCGGAACGCGACGGCCGTACAGCTCCCGCCCGAACAGGTAGGCGAAGGTGGCCGCCAGCCCAAAGTGGAGGGCCATCTCCAGCTCCAGGAGGATGAAGCGGAGGTTGCCCGGGCCGTTCAAGAGCACGGTGACCCAGGTCACCGGGTAGAAGACAGCCGTCTGGACGTCGGCGAGGAACGGGTGCCCGGCGAAGACGTACGGGTTCCAGAGGGGGACTCGGCCCTGCCACCACTCGCTGGTGGCGAAGTGGCGGAAGGGGTAGAACTGATTGGTGAAGTCACCACTCACGACATAGCGCCGCAGCAGTGGTGGCAGGAAGAGAGGCGCGTGGAACAGGGCCGCCAGGAGCCAGAGCACGCCAATCGCCACGAGGTCGGGGTGAGAGCGAACCACCGCGGTCGC
>JACPQP010000143.1 GCA_016190465.1 Chloroflexota bacterium | reverse complement strand
CCTCCTCACCCTGCCAACAAACTAGCCCCAGCACGAACCTCTGCTCACCACAAATGTATGCCACACCCCCACCGCGCAGGGGGCTTGCACCGGAAGACGTCTCTCTGCTATGATGGTCGCCAAGACCGTGAGATGGCATCTCTCTAGATGAGATAACCGCGGGAGGGGAGACCGACGTGCAGGCACCGGCGAAGGCCCGGTACGTCGCCCGCGACAAGGGGTACTACGCGGTTCAGGCGCTCGACCGGGCGATCGACATCCTGGAGGCGTTCCGGACCGGCGATGAGGACCTGGGGGTGGCCGAGGTCGCCGCGCGGGTGGACCTCCACCGGGCGACGATCCATCGCCTCCTCTCCTCGCTGACAAGCCGCGGGCTGGTGGCCCAGGACCTGCGAACGGGCAAGTACCGGCTCGGCCTCAAGCTCTTCGAACTGGGCAGCCGGGTCGGCGCGGCGCTGGACGTCAAACGAATCGCCACCCCGTACCTGGCGAACCTGGTCAGCCGTGGTGGCGAGACGGCGCACCTCGTCATCCTCGACGGCCGGCACATCGTCTTCGTCGACAAGGCCGAGACGCCCAACCCGTTCCGGATGGTCTCGGTGGTCGGTGGCCGGCTGCCCGCCCACTGCTCGGGCGCGGGAAAGGCGCTGCTGGCACGCCTTCCCGACGACGAGCTCCGCGCGCTCCTGGCCAGCCGACCGTTGGAGCAGCAGACGCCGCACAGCATCGCCGATCCCGAGCTCATGTTCGCTCACCTGCGGACGGTTCGCCAGCAGGGCTACGCCATCGACGACCAGGAGACGCAGGCCGGGCTCCGGTGCGTCGGGACGGTGGTCGTGGACCACCGCGGCCAGGCGGTGGCCGGGCTGAGCGTCTCCGGTCCGATTGCCCGCGTCACCGACGAGCGCATCCCGTTCTTTGTGGATCTCCTGCTGACCACAGCGGAACAGCTCTCGCGGGCGCTGGGATACCGGGGCTAGTCGGAGGTTGTGGGAGTGAGTGAGCCTTTCACCGGGCGCGTCGCCCTGGTGACCGGGGGCTCGCGTGGCATTGGTCGGGCCGTCGCGCTGGGGTTTGCCCGGGCGGGCGCGATGGGCATCGTAGTGGCCGCGCGAAACCCGACCGGGCTGGCGGCGATCTCGGCCGAGATCGCCGCGCTTGGCTGCGAGGTCCTGGTGGTGCCGGCAGACGTCAGCAGCCGCGCCGACGTCGACCGCCTCGTCGCGGAAGCTCTGCGCCGCTACGGGCGAATCGATATCCTGGTGAACAACGCCGGTCTGGCCGGAAGCAAGACGCCGATCGCCGAGATGTCGGACGACGACTGGCAGACGACCATCGCCGCCAACCTGCACAGCGCGTTCTACTGTAGTCGGGCAGTGCTACCGGGGATGGTCGAGCGACGGTGGGGACGGATCGTGAACATCGCTTCGCGGGCCGGAGTGGCCGGCCACACGCTCGGCCGCCGGCCGGGGCTGGCGGCGGACGCCGCGTACGTGACCGCGAAGGCCGCGGTGATCGCGTTGACCAAGGCGCTGGCCTACGAGCTTGCCCCCTATGGCGTTACCGCGAACGTCGTGGCCCCGGGACCGATCGCCACCGAGATGCTGCTCGGCCAACTGACTGCGCCGCAGCGGGAAGAGCGGGCGGCGCTGGTGCCCGTGGGACGGCTCGGCACACCGGAAGAGGTGGCCGCGGCAGTGCTTTACCTGGCCAGCGAGAGCGCCGCCTTCACCACCGGAGCGTTACTCAACGTCAACGGGGGCACATGGATGAGCTGAAGCGGGAGGACGAACACATTGCGACCTACCGGCGGGCGGTTGGAGGCCGCAATGTGTTGGCTCTTGCCGTCGGAGGACTTCTCTTCTTTTCGGCGGGAGCATGAGACGGCATCTCGTATTATGAGACGAACCCTCGGGGCAGGTACGGGGGCCCGCCCTCAGGAGCGGGCAGGAATGGTCGTCGGCGGCGCGAACGGCCCTCATCCCCCGGCCCCTTCCCCCAATACTGG
>JACPQP010000124.1 GCA_016190465.1 Chloroflexota bacterium | reverse complement strand
GCCTCCCCCTTCCCCCCCTGGTGGGGGAAGGGGGCAGGGGGTAGAGGGGGCCCCGGCCGTCCCTGAAGTTGATGGGGGAGGGGTTGGGGTGAGGGTGTGACGACTTGTCACTATCCAGAGGCCAGATGGACGGGGACGTCTTCATCGATGCCGGTGACACGGAGCCCGAGACGCTCTTGCGCCGCGTCGAGGCGGATCTGCGGGCCGGACGGCAGGTATGGCTGCACGGGGGACTGTTTCAAACCCTTGCCGTGCGCGCGGGGAGGCGACACCACGGCCACTCCTGGGTCGTGGTGTCGCCACGCGTCGGCGGAGAGCCACACTGGCTGTACCGCATCCGCGACGTGGTCGCGTCGCTGCTCGCGCTACTGGCCCTCGCTCCGGTCCTCGCGGTGATCGTTCTTCTGGTGAAGCGCTCGTCGCCCGGCCCGGTGCTCTACTCGACGACGGTCATCGGCGAGAGCGGCCGACCGTTCACCTGGTACAAGTTCCGCTCAATGCGCCCACTCTCGCCGGAGGAGGACGAGCGAAGACGGCGCGAGAAGTTCCGCGCCTTCGCCGACCGATCGTCGCAGCCGTCAGGGGAGGGTGGGCAGCGCCCGGAGCACAAGGTCATCGACGAGAGCCGGGTGACCGGCATCGGCCGAGTCCTGCGCCGGTACAGCCTGGACGAGCTGCCGCAGTTGCTGAACGTGCTCAAGGGGCAGATGTCGCTGGTGGGGCCACGCCCGTGCCTGCCCTACGAGGCGGAGCTGTTCCCCGCCTGGGCCCGGCGAAGGTTCGCGGTGCGCCCGGGGCTGAGCGGGGTGTGGCAGGTGCATGGGCGCGGCCGGGTCGGGTTCGAGGAGGCGCTGGCGATGGACGTGTGCTACGTGTTGACACGCTCGTTCAGGCTGGACCTCCGGCTGATCGTCCAGACCGTGGCCGTGGTGCTGAGGGGAGAGGGTGGACGTTGAGAGCCTCTACGATCGCGCGGAGCGCACCACAAAGACACAAACAGCACGAAGGGGTTACGAGGGCTCACCACAAAGACACGAAGGACACAGGTGAACATTGATGCCGTGTGGGGTTCGGGGTATGGGCCGGTGACCGAGGATACCGGAAAGGTCGGCGTGGCGGTCGTTGGCGCTGGCTACTGGGGGCCCAACCACGTGCGCACCTTTGACAGCCTGCCCGATTGCCAGTTGCGCTGGGTCTGTGACCAGAAGCCGGGCCGGCTCCAGTTCATCCGCGAGCGGTTTCCGCACGTTCCTCTCACCGACGACTACGCGGCCGTCCTGCGTGATCCGGCCGTCGAAGCCGTGGTCATCGCGACGCCGGTATCGACGCACCGCGACCTGGCGCTCGCCGCGCTGGGAGCCGGAAAGCACGTCCTCGCCGAGAAGCCGCTGGCCGGAAGCGCCGCGCAGGCAGAGGAGATCGTTCGCGCGGGTCGGGAGGCGGGGCGCCTCGTCGCCGTTGGGCACATCTTCGTGTTCAACCCCGCCGTGACCAGGATGAAGGAGCTCATCGCCGGTGGGCAGATTGGCAGGCTTTGCTACGTCGAGTCCAGCCGCGTGAACCTCGGGCCACCGGCGTCGGAAGTGAACGTGGTCTGGGACCTGGCCGTCCACGACGTCGCCATCCTGCTTCACCTCTGGGATCAGCGCCCGATCGAAGTCACCGCCTACGGCAGCCGCTACGTGCACCCCACTCTCGTCGACGTGGCCTTCCTCCATCTGCGCTTTGCCGACGGGGGGATGGCGATGCACCACGTGGGCTGGCTCTCGCCGGAGAAGGTGCGCCGCTTCGTGGTGGCCGGAACGCACGGCTCGCTCGCGTTCGACGACACGCGGGCGGCTGACAGGCTGCGGCTGACCGACCGGGGCGTGGACAGCCGGGTGGGGACCCGGGACGATGAGGCGAGTGCCCTGTACTACCGGCCGGGCGAGGTCCTGGTGGTGGATTTGCCGGCCGTCGAGCCGCTGCGGGTGGAGTGCCAGCACTTTCTCGACTGCGTCCGGCGAGGCGAGGCGCCACGGTCGGATGGCGAGGCTGGGCTCAGGGTCGTGCGCGTGTTGGAGGCAGCGGATGAGTCGATCCGCCGTGGCTCGGTGCCGGTGCGGCTGTAGGGGGAGGGCGAACCCCACGAGACAGCTCGTCTGGCTGGCGGTGTGGGCAGCGTCGACGCTCTTCGTGACGCTGCTCGTCCAGGCACGGCTGCTCGCGCCGCTGGATGAGGCGGGGCTCCGCCTCGTCGTCGCGCTCCGGCCGGTGCACCTCAGCGAGGGGATGAACTGGGTCTTCCGCCTTGGATTCGTCCAGGTCAACGCCGTCGTGGCGCTGCTCTGGGCGGTCGTGCTGCTGGTGCGCCACCGCTCACCGGTCGCGGCCCTTCCCCCGCTGGTCCTCTTCGCGGCCATCGGCATCCAGACCGGGCTGCGGCTGGTGGTCAGCCAACCAGCTCCTCCAGCGAAGACCTACGAGCTGCACCGCGAGTTCGCCTCGCAGCCCGTCGGGTATACGCTCGATCGGGCCGACGAGGTCGCCCGGAAGACGCTTGTCGCCGCGACCGCCAAGCCCCTTGCCCAACCGACACCGGCCGGATCCACCGTGCCCGCGGCTGCTCCTCCCGCTCCGGCCCCGGAGCGGGGGAGCTTCCCCAGCGGGCACGCCACCCGCGTCCTCTTCCTCGCGCTCCTGGCGAGTGATACGGTGCGCCGGCGGCCGGTCCGGTGGTCCTGGCTGGGTCGGCGGCTCCCCCTCGGCGGGCTGGGGGTGATCGCCGGACTGGTCGGCTACAGCGCGATGTACTTTGGCTACCACTGGCCGAGCGACGTGCTGGCCGGCTACCTCCTGGCCCTGGCGGCCCATCAGCTCGCGGCCTGGCTGCGCGATCACCCCGGGCTGAGCCGCCGAGGGGACGGCCCTCACCCCCGGCCGCCGTTCCTGATCTGGGCCCGCGGGGAGAGGGGCCGGGGGTGAGGGCAAACCCCGCGCGAGGTCGCCGAGAGCCACCATGACCACGACGATGGCGAGCAGCCCCGCCGAGAACACAGGGACATCCACCGTTCGGCCGGGCCAATCCAGCCGCAGCGATCTTCTTGCCGCCGTAGAGCTGGTGGTCTGCGTCGGCGCCGCCCCCCTTCTGATCTTCCCCGGCCGCTACAGTCCGCTCGCCCTGGCGCTTCTTCCCCTCGTCTGGCTCACCAGGCTCATCGTTCGGAGACGGGCGCTCCGTCGCACGCCGGCCGACTGGCCTCTGCTCGGCCTGCTCCTGATGACGTCCGTCAGCCTCTACCCCTCGGTCGACCTCACCCTCAGCCGACCGAAGCTCTACGGCCTCATCCTCGGATTCTCCCTCTTCAGTCTGCTCGTCGAGCATCTGCGCGGCGCCGGGCGGCAGCGGTTGCTCAAGATCCTGCTCGTCCTCGGCGGCGTGGGCGTCGCCGCGATCGGGCTCGTCGGGACGAACTGGGCGGCGAGCAAGTTCGCGCCGCTTGGTCCCATGTACGCCAGGTTGCCGCGGCTCATCCCCGAGGTCCAGACCTCCGTAGGAACGCTCCACGGTGGCATCCACCCCAACGAGGTCGGGGGAACGCTGGCTCTCCTCCTGCCCTGCGCCCTCGGGATCGCCCTCTTCAGCCGGCGAACGACCGCGCGGGTCCCGCTGGGGATCGCTGCTCTCGCGATGCTCGGCGCGCTGGCTCTTACCGTCTCCCGCTCGGCCCTCGTGGGACTCGCAGTCGCTTCGCTGTTCCTCGCGATCCTCCGCTGGCCGCGCCTGGCCATCGTCCTCCCCTTCCTCGCACTTGGCGGCGGTGGCGCCATCTGGTCGCTCGGCTCTGATCGAGTGGCCAACTGGCTCCTCGCGGTGGAGACCGCGACCGGAAACGCCACCAGCTACGGGAGGCTGGAGATATGGCAACGGGCCTGGTACATGATCGAGGACTTCACGCTCACCGGCATCGGGCTGAACACCTTTCCGATCGTCGCGGATGTCCTCTATCCATTGTTCCTGCACGGCCCCGACGCGCGGGTGCCGCATGCCCACAACCTTTTCCTCCAGGTCGCGGTCGATCTCGGGATACCCGGCCTGCTCAGTTTTCTGGGGCTGCTTGCCGCGGTCGGCACGAGCCTGGTCCGGGCCTGGCGCATCTCGACAAGAGAAGAGCGGGGATTGGTCGCCGGCCTTGCCGCCGGCTTGTTGGGCTATCTGATCTTTGGACTCACCGATGCCGTGACGCTCGGCGCGAAGCCCGGAGTGTTCCTCTGGGCGATGCTGGGGGGAGCGGTGGCGTTGGGAGCACGAGTCTCCAAGACCGGTGTGCTCCCGTGGGCCCACTGGGCGCTCTTCACCCTGGCGTGTGGGCTGGGAGTGTTCATCGTCGCCACCGGAATCAGGATGTTCCCATAGGCGGCTACCCCAGCCGCCGAAGCAGCGAGAGGTAGTACTCGTAGTCCTCGAAGAACACGTCTGACGGCACCGGCCGATCCGGCGCCGGGAAGTACCCCCCCTGCTCCAGGAGCGCCGGCACCTTGCCCAGCACCTCATCGGCGATGTCCCGCCGCTGGCCGGCCAGCGCCTGGTGATCCAGGTTGCCGATCAGGGCCAGTTCCTTCCCGTACTGTCGCCTCAGCACCCGCGCGTCCAGCCCCGCTCCCGCCTCGAGGTAGGCCAGGCCGTTCACTCCGCTGGCCAGCCACTCCGGAATCAGCTGCCCCACCTGCCCGCGAGCCTCGATGATGATCGCGCTGACGCCGCCCTCCCGCAGATACCCGATGACCTGCCGGTAGTACGGCGCAAAGACCTGCCGAAACGCATCGGTCGAGCTCACGACCCCCAGCCGGCAGGCCCAGGGCTCCCGGATAACGGCGAAATCCAGGTCGACGTCCTGGACCGCCCGGCGAGCGGCCTGAGTAACGAAGTCCCCCAGGTACGACACCATCTCGGCCACCCAGCCCCGGTCGCTTTGCAGCGCCGCGCCCAGCCCGTGCAGCCCCATCCAGTCCCGCAGCGAGCTGAACGGCCCCGTCCATTGGATCCCGAGGGGATAGTCGCGCCCCCGGCGGCCCCGGCAGTAGTCCTCCCAGAAGCGGGGATAGCGCGCCGGCGATTCGGGGTTCAGCCGGCCCAGCATCGCCGACCAGTGGGCCGGCGACTTGATGGGAAACTGCTCTTTGGCGGCGTCGACCCGCTCGGCCGTCTCGTCGGCGTGCTCGCGATCGGTCCCGGCACGCCACTCCTGGCTCTCCTCGATGTCGATGCGCTCCAGCGGCGGCAGCGCGCCCAGCACGACCGGCGCCAGCTCCATCCGCTCGAAGCCGAACTGCTGGACGTAGTGGGCGTCGCGGCGCAGCCCCTCACGGTGCCAGCGACGAATCGTCTCCGTCTCGAAGCACTGGAAGAGACACGGCAGGGGCACGACGTCGGGTGCGTTGAACCTCATCACGGAGAGAAAGCGTTCACGGCTGTTCATCGAGCTGTCTCCTCCTCAGTCGTTCCAGAATCCGCGTCGACGCGCTTCGTGAAGGGCGCGCTCGGGATCCTCGGCCACGTTGCGCAGAAGCGCCCGGTAGTGGCGGTAGTTGGGGAAGGACACGTCAGGTGGCACCAGGTGGTCGACCCAGGGCGTGAAGCCACCCTGAAGGAACAACCAGGGTACCTTGGAGAGCACTTCCCGGTCGATGGCGTCCGGCCCCTCGACCAGCGCGCGCTTGTCGATGTTGCCGTACATCTGGAGGTTCTTCCCGTACTGCCGGCGGAGCGCCACGGCGTCCTCGCCGGCCGCCACCTCCAACGGGTAGATGCCCGTCACGCCGCCCTCCAGCCAGCACGGGATGATCGGATCGTGGAACCCGTCGCTATCCACCACGATGATGTGGACGCCGTGGCCGTGGAGCAGGTCGGTCACTCGCTTGTAGGCGGGCACCTGGAACTGCCGGAACGACCTGGGCGAGCAGAGGGGGCCGCCCTTGCCGGCCATGTCCTCCCACCCGACCGCGAAGTCGAACTGGATGTCGTGGAGCGCCCGGTGGATGGTCTCATAGACGCAGGTGGCGATGTGGTCGACAATCTCGTGGACGAGCATCGGGTCGTCGTAGATCATGTAGGAGAGTCGCTCGAACCCCATCCAGTTGCGGACCCAGCCGTAGTAGGACCCGCAGGAGATGCCGAGCGGATAGTCGCGGTCCTGGACCGTGCGGACGTAGTCGTCCCACCAGAGCGGATAGCGGCCCGGCGAGGTGGGATCGAGCCGGGGCTTGAACTCGCGCTCCCAGTCCTCGCGCGTCTTCAGAGGGTAGTCGAGCCATTGCGGCATGTTCATCTCAGGGCGGTGGCGGAACTCGCGGATGATCTGGCCCTCGCCGGCCCGGCGAACCAGCCGGGTCTCCCCCTCGTCCTTCAGGACCTCGCGGTCGGTGCCGGGGTACAGCCCGACGATAACCGGGGCGGTCTGGTAGCGATCGGTGCCGAAGTACTCGTCCACGTGGACGTCGGCGGGAAGGCCCTCGCTGTGCCATCGTTCCAGTGTGCTCGTCCAGAGCCAGGGGTGGAGAAGGAAGGGTCGATCGGGCTTGCCGAACTGCATCGTCTCGCGGTAACGCTGGCGCGCGTCCATCCTGGTGACCTCCAACAGTTGCTCGGGGGCATGGGCACGAGAACTTCAGCCAGCCGTCAGCAATCAGTTGCTAGCTGATGGCATCGGCGGCCGCCGTCACAATTCCGGGTCCGGCTCATCGGCCCGTTCCGTGAAGCCGTCCGGCTGTCTCATCATACCACAGTGACAGGAGCCACGGAAGCTCACCTGCCACTTCGCCCACGAACGCGTCCCGTCGCTCCTCGATCTTCGCCCGATCCGTCCCCTGATAGATCGCTGCTGCCTCATTGACCACCTCTTCCCGCCGCTGCCGCTTCGCCTCTCTCGCCTCCTTCGAGTTCGGCGCCTGCCCCTCCGCAAGCACCCCCTTGACCGCCTTCCCGATGTTCTTGAGCTTGGGAAACACACGCCGCTGATGCTTCACCCCGGGCCCGAGGTCCACGAGCCCCAGCGCCGCAGCCAACCTCTCGCTCCTGTCACTCATGATCAGCCGCAGCCCTTGCTCCGCCGTTACCCCTCGCTGTCGCAGCCGCTCCAGTAGCCGCTCCCAGCCCGCTTGGTCCTCCTGGGCCGCTCGCTCCCAGTCCACCACCCACCACTCCCCCCTCTTCGGGTCCACCCCCAACGCCACCAGCAACACGATCCTCTGCCGACGCATCCGCTTACGGGCTTGCCCCCGCTTGTTGGTGTACGTCTCCTCCGTCACCACCATGAGATTCACCCAGAGCCCATCTCCCCGCACCACTGGCGGCACCTGCTCCAGTTGCCCCTGCCGAAATGCGCTGACCAACTTCGCCGCGTCCCGCACTCGCTGGTTGATCGTGCTCTTGGCGAGCGGGCCACCGTTGGCCGGCGCGGTCATCTCCCCAACCTGGCGCAGGGTCAACCCCAACGCCACGCCCTCCCGCAGCCGCTCCCCCAACTTGGCGCTGATCCGCTCGTAGGGCGCGAACACGGTGAAGCTGAAGTCCACCACTCCACCACAGTGGCAGCGGAGCCGGAGCGCATCCAGCCCGATCACCATGCCGTCAATCGTCAAACTCCGAGGATATGTGCCATTGCGCCGAAACCAGCCGCGCCACTTGCGATGGCACTTGTTGCACTCAGCTCCTACCTCCACACGCTCGTCACGATCTCCCCACTTGCCCGCGGGACGACCCAGGAGGCGGTCGACGTCCTCGTTAAGCAGGGCTTCGAGGAACACCTGGGCGGCGGCGGTCCACCGCTCAACCCAAGCCTCCCGACACTCCTGCTCCCGTGCCCTCCGCTCGGTCCGACTCAGCCGATCCTGCTTCTTGTGCTTGCCTCGCCCCCGAGATGTACTACCTTCTTCGCCATCAGGCAGTCCTCCTTCGGCCACAGTGCCCACTCAAGCTTAGGGATGGTTCAAATCAACGTGACAGTTTGGGTATTACGCCGCCAATCGCACGGGCAGGGGGTCGGCTGGATTCAGTCGCTGGACTTCGTCGGCGTTGGCCGGTGGATAGCCCAGTCCGACCAGCCGATCCGTCGGCGGATCCGTCAGCCCGCTCAAGTGCAAAGGACTCTGCCCCGCGTGGACGCCACGCCGGAACACGCGATGGTTGTGCCAGACCGCCAGCAGGGCCAGCAGACCAGGCGACAGCGTCCGATGCACCGCCAGATGGGGCCGCAGGATGCTGTGCCAGTTCTCGATCGCACTACTCGCCCCGATGGTCCCTTCCCAGGCAGCCATCACGGCTTGGGCCGCCGAACGCCAACCAGCCGGCAGTTGAGCCAGCAGGTCGTCGACGGTCGGCCCCAAGATCACTCGCCGCTGCCAGGCCCAGGCGACCAAGGCCAAGCCATCGGCACCAAGGGCCGCAGCCGCCGCTGCTTGGGCCTGATCCAGAGCGGGCGTAAACACCAGCACCTTCGGCAAGGTGTGGGTCAGGTAGTGTGCAACCGCTGCAACTCCCGCTGCGGCGATGGCGGCGCGCCGCTCGCCAGTTCTGCCAGCAGCGCCAGCGGGGCGTCTACTTCCGCTCGCCGGGCCGCGCCGTCGAGGACGCCCCGCCGCCGGTCCCGCACGACCACCTCCAGCAGAGTCCGCAGCTCGTCGCTCAGGTAGCGCAGGCCCTCCGCCGCTCGCCGGGCCGCCGCAACCCGCTCGGCGTGGGCCGCGACATCACTCATCGGCTTGCTCCCCCTTGAGGAGTACGTGGACAAGCGAGGTCGGCGGCGCAAGCGGTACAAGCTGCGGAAGTTTCCCCTGCTGGTCGCCTACGGGGTGGATCCGGTGAGTGGGCAGCGATGGGTGCTCGACTGGGAGCGCGGGGAAGATGAAGACGCGGCGAGTTGGCAGCGGCTGCTGGAGCGACTATTGGAGCGGGGACTGGACGCGGAGCACGGACTGGCGCTGTTCGTGCACGACGGGTCGGCCGGGCTGGAGCAAGCCTTCGAGTTGGTGTACTTCGGTGAGGGAGTGGCGCGCCAACGGTGTGTCTTGCACAAGCTCATGAACGTTCGGCGGGATGGAGTCGGGGATGACGGGATGACGGGGAAGGAGCGTCAGCAGCGGCGACGCGCGGTGCTCGAAGATGCGGCACAGGTGGACAAAGGCGAGGAGGAAGCCGAAATCCGGCGAGTCTGCTGAGCTTCCGACAGAACTGGGGCGAGAAAGAGCCGACTGCGGTGGCGACGTTGGAGCGGGACTTTGATCGGACGTTGGTTTATCTGCGGGTGCGAGAGCGGGCTCGGCAGCGAGGGGAGGAGTGGCAGCGGGAGTGCCTTCGGACGACAAGTCCCTTGGAGCGGGTTCAACGGCACTTTCGCCAGAAAGGCCGTCAGAGAGTGGTCGGGCACTCCTGGGAGGGGATCGAGGTTGCCGTCCGACTGGTCATCAGCCGCCACCATCTGGTTGACGGTGACCAGGCTGGTGACTGGGCTGCCCAGTTTGAGGAGGCGCTGCTAGCAGCCTAGCTTACAGCTAACGACTTTTCCGCAATCCGGCGT
>JACPQP010000137.1 GCA_016190465.1 Chloroflexota bacterium | reverse complement strand
GTTTATGGTAATGTGATTGACCTGGGGGGACACCCCCGGGCCCCCCGCCCCGCCGCGATACCTACCCCTGTGAGCCCCCTCCCCGCGTCGGGGAGGGGGGCAGGGGGGGAGAGGTCCCTCAGGAGTGGGCAGAATCGTCCGTGACCCCCTGACAGGCCCTCACCCCCTGGCCGCCGTTCCTGAGCCGGTCCCAATGTCCCTGCGGGACTTCCGTTGGTCGCTGGGAGAGGGGGTCGGGCCGCGCCCCCGGACCTCGCCCCTTCCCCCAGTATTGGGGCCCGGCTCAGGAACGGCGGTTGGGGGATGAGGGCCGTTCCCGCCGCCGACAACCATTCCTGCCCACCCCTGAGGGTCCGTTCCCCTCACGTCGAAGATGGCGCGAAGCTCGCCGGCCTCGATCGCCTCGCCCAGCGCGAAGAGCGCGGTGACGTACGGCTGTGGTGCCATATTGTAGAGAGCCACGCCGTTGCCGGCAAGGGGCCGCAGCCGGGCATCTGCCCAGCGATGAAGGCCCTCGGCGATGGTGATCTCGCCCAGCTCGCGCGCCAGGACGTAGGCGAAGCCGGTCGCCAGCGCGGCGTTCGCGATCTCCAGCCGATCGAAGAGGGGCGGCGCGCCGAGGAAAAGCCCGTGGCGATCGCGGCGAAGCTGGCGCCAGAGCCGGGGCGCCAGCTCGCGGACGAGCCCGGGCGCAACCGGCGAGAGAAACGCGAGCGTCCAGGCGTCAGTGAACGCGAGCGAGACAGGGATTGCGAGATCGTGTGGCTCCATATAGACCAGCCGAATGATCCCTCGGGGCCACCAGGTGCCGGCTGGGACCACCAGCCGCCGCTGGAGGAAGGCGAGCCAGCGGTCGCCGCCGCTAGCCTCCGGCACCTTCGGCGGGTCTCCGGCGGCGAGGGCGATCAGCGCGTGGTCGTTGCAGGTGGGAAAGATGCAGCCGGACTCACAGGCGATGCCGCCCGAGCGGCTTGCCCCCATCTGCCGGGCGAGCGATGCCCGGAGCGAATCGAAGTCCGTGGAGTGGCTCGTCAGCCGACCCTCGGCGTCGCGCAGCGTTGCTCGCACCGGGGTGGCACCACCCTCGCTCGATTCGTCGGCCGGGTCGAGCGCCTGGTACGCGGCAAGCATGCACGCCAGGTGCCCGGAGTACTGGACGTTCTCCCGGTGGAGCGGGCTGCTCGGCCAGCCCGCCCAGTACCCCCAGCTCCGGAAATCGCCCATCCGCTCGATCAGGAGGCGCAGAGCGCGGGTGATTCTCGGTCGCTCGTCCGGGATGCGGCGAGCGATCGCCGCGAGCGCATAGGCGGTGAAGGCTACCTGAAATCGGTAGCCGTAGTTCCCGGACTCGCGCCGCGCGCGATAGAAGCCGTGCCACTGGTCAGCCGGCTGCTCGGCCAGACCGAGGAGATAGTGGGCCCGTGCAGCACGGAGTTGAGCCGTCGTCATCGATAATGCAGATCCCAAACCCCGATTCGGTATTGGCGCCCTTCTGCCTGCCGAGGCGTAGAGACGCCCTGCCGGGGTGTCAGGCACCGTCAAGAGAGACGAACCGCCCGAACACTTCGTTCCCCAGCATGCGTCCGCGCGGCGTCAGTCGGATCACGCCGCCGCCCTGCCCGCCGCCGTCAGGGTCGCCAGCGCCTCGTTCCACGAGCCCGAGCCTCTCCAGTTCGGCGAGTGTCGCGCCGAACACATCCTCGGGCGACACGTGGTGCCACCGGCGAAAGCGCTCGACCGATACACCCTCACTCAGGCGAAGGCCCAGCATCATCG
Source organism: Chloroflexota bacterium (assembly GCA_016190465.1). Taxonomy (GTDB): domain Bacteria; phylum Chloroflexota; class UBA6077; order FW602-bin22; family JACPQP01; genus JACPQP01. The sequence continues at coordinate 912 of JACPQP010000137.1, read as the reverse complement.
TCTCGCCCATGGCGGTCACGGGCGAGACCATCTCCCACTCGTCGACCGGGCTCGCGCCGCCCCCGATCCGGGCGATGTAGCCCGGAACGGAGCGGACGTTGGCGAAGCGGTAGCCCGCCAGGCTGGAGTGTGCGCCGGCGCCGACGCCGAGGTAGGGCTGGTTGCGCCAGTAGCGCAGGTTGTGCTGCGCCCGGAAGTCGACCGCCGGATCTTGCCGCGCCCAGTTCGAGATCTCGTAGTGGGCGTAGCCGGCCCGGTCCAGCCAGTCGATGGCGAGCTCGACCATGTCGGCAGCGGCGTCATCGTCGGGCACGGTCAGCTTCCCGGTGGCCTGCCACTCAGCGAAAGGCGTCTCCGGCTCGACGGTCAGGTTGTAGAGCGAGAGGTGCTCGGGACCGAGCGCAATCGCCCGCTCCAGCGACGCCTGCCACTCGGCCAGCGTCTGGTCGGGGAGCGCAAACATCAGGTCGAGGCTGACGTTGTCGAACCCGGCTGCGCGCGCCGCCTCGTAGGCGGCGATGGCGCCCGCAGCGTCGTGCCGCCGGCCGAGCCGACGGAGATGGCAGTCATCGAAACTCTGCACGCCGATGCTCAACCGGTTGACCCCGGCCTCCCGAAGCCGACGCAGGTAGTCAAGTGACAGGTCGTTCGGGTTGGCCTCCAGTGTGACCTCGGCGTCGGCGGCGACGTCGAAGCGGGACCATGCCGCGTCGAGGATCCGCCCGATCTGCTCGGGGGTCAGCAGGCTGGGCGTGCCCCCACCGAAGAAGATCGAGCCAACTCGCAGCTCGCAACCGGGTGACGCCCTCACCCTGGCCCTCTCCCCTTCACAAGGGGAGGTATCGCGGCGGGTGACCGGGGGACGGGGCACCCACAGGGGGGTGCCCCTACCGGAGGGGCGGCCCTCGGCCC
>JACPQP010000132.1 GCA_016190465.1 Chloroflexota bacterium | reverse complement strand
TCAGGAACGGCGGGTCCGGCTCAGGAACGGCGGGAGAGGTCCGCGCCCTCTCCCACGGGGAGAGGGGCGAGAGATGAGGGCTGCGCTCATCCGCGTGTATCCGCGGTTCCGGCGGCGTCACGCGGTTACCGGGCGGCCTCCAGCGCCGCGGCGATGCGGCTCAGCCGCTTCTCGCGGTCCTCGACGAAGCGCTCGATGCCGGCCAGGATGTGGCGGGGCGTCAGATGTGCCTCCTCGATCACCTCGTCCACCGTTCCCCCGGTTCGCCAGCGGCTGTCCCAGTCGGCGGAGAGGGCGTACTCCTCGGCGTACCGGTTGATGAGCCAGTCGGACATCAGCCGGCGCCCCTGGCTGGTGATGGCCATCGCGTCGAGACGGTCGGCTTCGGAGAGGACTTCTTGCTGATAGCTGGCGGGCTGCAACCGAAAGAGCTGGGGGCTGATGGCCGCCACAACCTTGACGTTGAGCCCGGCCCGGTCGAGCTCCGGCAGGATCTTCACCAGGTTGGCGGTGCTGGAGGTCCCCTGCACGATCACCGTGCCCCGCGCCTTCTGATCCGGCCGGTGCTGTCGGATCAGGTAGGCGCCGCGGGCCGCGGCGAAGTGGGACGGCATGCCCAGCGCCGCTCGATCAGGTACCTCGATCGGCGGGCGAGTCAGGTGCAGGGCGATGATCGGCGCTGGCTGCGCCAACGCTGCCCCCAGGACGACCGGGACCTCGTTGTGCTCCCAGGGGTGCAGGTCGATCACGGACCCATCGGGGAAGAGCTGGGTCACCCCCGGCGAGAAGATGCCGAAGTGGGTCCGCGAGTCGTCGGCCGTCTCCGGGCCGGAGTGCCCGGCGACCCAGAGGACCTTGCCGAGCTTGAGCTGGCAGTCCTGGGCGAGCTGACTGAACAGGCGCATCAGCCCGTATTTCAGGTAGACGAAGGCGCCGTAGGTCGAGCAGGCCGCGTAGAAGCCCTGGAACTCCTCCTCGGGGTTCTCGGCGAAGTTGACGGTGGCCATGCCGATGGAGATGCCGGCGTTGGCGAACTCGGTGATCTCCTGGGGAAGCAGCGCCCCGTCCAGGTTCGTCTCTCGGTTGTAGCGTCCCCAGCCGGCCACTTCGCCGAACTTCGCCGCGAAGCCGGAGATGTTGGTGGAGTCGGCCAGGTCGGCCGAGGAGGCGATGAAGAGGGCGCGGCCGTAGTGCTCCCGGCCGAAGGCGTTGATCCACGCGCCAAACTTGGCCAGCCCCGCCCGGTTGGCGACTCTTGTGCCCGGAGCGACGAAGAGATCCCTGGGATAGCGCTCGTAGTCGTACAGGCGCGAGTCCTTCCACGGGTTCCTGGTCGTGCCGATCCGAAGCGCGGGGATCTCCTGGGGTACGCTGTCGCCAAGCTCGACGAGTGTGTCGGCGATGTAGTCCACCAGGCCTTCGTCAGCGCGGAGGGCGTCCGCGACGACCTTGAGGTTCGCGGCGAACTGGCCGGCGAGCGCCTGGGGATCCTTCGGCGCCGGCTCCCCCATCCCCGCGAACGTCACCCCGTATCGCGCCGCGAACTCCTGCTTCGTCTTCCAGAACAGCTCGGAGTTCATCGGGTGCGGGACGCCGTGGGACTTGTTGTCGTAGACACCGTAGCCCCGACCCTTCCGGGTCTTTACCCAGGCGATACTCGGCACCCGGTTGGGGTTCGGTCCCTCGACCATCTCCAGGATGGCCCGAGTAACTGGCCCCCACTCGCTGCCCTGCTCGGTGCCGGTCACGCGCCAGCCGTGCGATCCGAACCAATCCGTGGGTGTGCCGTAGACCACCGAGCTGATGGGGTGGTCGTCGATGCCGTAGTCGTTCCAGTCGACGACATAGTAGAGGTTGTCGAGCCCCAGGCCCCAGGCGGAGTTCATCGTCTCGTGGGCGGCGCCGGGCGTCAGCCCTCCCTCGCCCTCGAAGGCAAAGACCTTGACGCCCGTGGCGCCGGCGCGCTTGAGGGCGAAGGCCTCGCCAGCGGCCACCGGAGAGCCGTGGCCCGAGGGGCCCGTGTTGAACTTGAGGAAAAGGGTCTTCCCCTCCATCTCGGCGTGGCCGGAGAGTCCCTTGTTCCGCCGGAAGCCGAGGAGGTCTTCCCAGGTAAGCTGACGCGTCGCCGCGTTGGGCACCAGGTAGCGGGGATCGCCCGTACGCTCGTACCTGGCCCGGAGCGCCTCGTTGAAGAGCGCCAGGGTCGCGTAGACCAGCGGCACGGTATGCCCGCCGACCAGCACGAACCGGTCGCCAAAGCGCTTCTCCGGATGCCGAATGTCCCAGCGCATCACTCCCGAGAGCAGGGTCACGACCAGGGCGTGCACCTTTGAGCGAGACCCGCCCGGGTGGCCGCTCTGGCGATAGTTGAGAATGATGTCGATGTTCTGGTCGATCAGGTCCTTGATCTTCTCCCACCGGGCGAAGTTGGCGGCTAGGGCTCGATAGCAGCCCTCGATGGACGCTTCGGCAGCGCTCGGCATCGTCATACTCCTTTCATTGAGACCGGTGCCTCCGCCGGTGCCTCCGGATGAGGACCACCGGCCTCTGGGGACTTGGTGTGCCGTCAGGCTGAAGGCCGGGATGTCTACCGGAGAGCGTCGACGCTCCGCTCTCCGGAGATCCCCCGCTCCACGCGGTGGCGGATCGGGGAGGGACACTGACGAGCAAGGATCCCGACCGCGCACTAGTATACCATCAGAGAAGCCATCAGCAAACAGCAATCAGCGGTCATCCACGCGAGACGGCCACCGGACGGCCTCGAGCTGCCGGCTGATCGCTTCTCGCCACGTGCCTGGTGCTCTTACGAGATCGCCGCGCCAACCACGATCGCCAGGCCAATGACGAACGCCCCGGCCAGGACCGCCGCGGCCATGTTCCCCTCTTCGAAGACGCGCTTACTCAGATCAGTCGGGGTCAGCGCGTCGAACACCCGGTAGCCGACGAAGAGCAGGACAAACCCGAGGACCGCAAAAAGGATCGAGAGGAGCACGTTGTCGAGCACTCGTTCCATCGGTTTCTCTCACCTCCTGAGTGGCTGAGGGTAGTATACTCGCTGGCACTGGAGGTGAATACGCTGATGCGGGTGAGGGGAGCGCCACACAATTGTGGTAGCCGCCAGACGCGGGAACGGCCCTCACCCCCTGCCCCCTCTCCCAATACTGGGAGAGGGGGTGGAGTCACGCCGCTCCCCTTCCCCCAGTAGCGGGGACGGCCCTCACCCCCTGCCCACACACCCAATACTGGGAGAGGGGGTCGGGACACGCCCCCGGGC
>JACPQP010000131.1 GCA_016190465.1 Chloroflexota bacterium | reverse complement strand
GAAGAGCGAACCGCGAGCGCCCCGCGTCCCCTGCCGCGAAGAAGGGGGGCGGGAGGAGAGACGCGGAGAAGAGAGACGCGGCGACGGGCTCGGCCGCGCATCTTGCGACCCTCATGCAGCCGACGCGTCCAGCGCTCCACGATCAGCGCCAGGTCTTCAACCTCGGCCGGACCGTGGGCCGGCTGGCTCATCCTGAGCTCTACGATCCCCTGTTGCGACACGGTGGATTCCCTCCTTCGGGCTCATCTCACCCTCGTTTGGAACAAGCGTGTGACACAAGTGTAGCGAAGGGCGAGCGGGCGGTGCCTTAGAGCCACGTGTGAAGTGGGCGCTCCGACGTGATAGACTTGGACCCAAGGAGAGTTGGCGAGGTGAAAGGATGATCAAGCATATCGTGGCCTTTCGGCTGAAGGGCGAGGCGACGGAAGAGCAGGTCCGGGCGCTGATGGATGCATTCAACGCGATGCCCGGCCGGATCCCCGAGATCCAGAACATGAGCCTCGGGAAGAACCTCGGCTTTCGCGACCAGACCTACCAGTACGCCCTTGTCTGCGAGTTTGCCGACACCGACGCGTTCTGGCGCTACATCAACCATCCGGTCCACCAGGAGGCGGCGAGAAACTACTTCCTGCCGATCGTCGCTCAACGGGCGGCGATCCAGTACGAGTTCTGAGGATAAGGAGGCCACCGTTCGATGCCCATGCGCATCACCGCCGTCGAGACCATTCCCGTCGATCGCTACCTGTTCGTCAAAGTGCACACCAACGCGGGGATCACGGGCCTGGGGGAATCCGGCACCTGGGGCTACCTGGAGGCCTCGGAGAAGGTCGTCGAGAAGTTCGGCCGCTACCTGGTCGGCCAGAACCCCCTCCGGATCGAGCACCACTGGCAGTATCTGTACCGGTCCAGCCACTTTCGGGGCGCGGCGATCATGGGCGCGCTCAGCGCCATCGACATCGCGCTGTGGGACATCGCCGGCAAGCACTTCGGCGTCCCGGTCTACCAGCTCCTGGGCGGCAAGTGCCGAGACAAGGCCCGGGTCTACTACCACGTCTTCGGCCGCACCACCGCGGAGCTGGTCCACGGCTGTGTCGAGGCCAGGGAACGGGGCTTCACGGCGGTCGGCCATCTGACGCCGTTCCTGGACGAGCCGTACACAGTGCCCTATTACAAGACGCACGCGAGCAAGATGGGCGATGCCATCGACACGGTGCGCCAGTACCGCGAGGCAGTCGGCGACGAGGTCGACCTCTGCATCGAGATCCACCGCCGGCTCTCGCCGGCCGAGGCGATCGTTCTCGCCCGGGGCATCGAGCACTATCACCCGTTCTTCTACGAGGACCCGATCCTCCCCGACAACTTCGACGCCATGGCCCTCGTCGCCCAGAACATTCACATCCCGATCGCCACCGGCGAGCGGCTCCACACGATCTACGAGTTCGAGATGCTGCTGCGGCGCGGCGCGGTTCAGTACGTTCGCCCCGACGTCTGTATGGCCGGCGGCATCACCCACAGCAAGAAGATCGCGGCTCTGGCCGAGGCGCACCACGTCGGCGTCGTCCCGCATAACCCGCTCAGCCCGGTCAGCACTGCCGCCTGCATCCAGCTCGCCGCCTGCATCCCCAACTTCGCGCTCCAGGAGTTCCCGCTCGGCGAGGATCGACCGCCGAAGAGCGAGATCGTCCGGACTACGGTGCGGCTGGAGAGCGGCTATCTGATCATTCCCGATGCCCCCGGCATCGGCGTGGAGCTGGCCGAGGATGCCGCCCAGAGGTATCCCTATCGGCCGCGCGAGGTCGCGACGCGGCTGAACGTCGACGGCTCGGTAGTGGACCAGTAGGGACCGATCGAGACGCGATATGACTCTCGCCCTGGGGTTAGACGTCGGGACCACCAAGACCACGGCGCTCGCGATGGACTTCGCCCGCGACTCCATTGCCGACCGGTCGAGGGAAGACCGCATCGTGGCCCTGGCCACCCGGCCAACCGTGGGCTACACCAGATCAGCGACGGGTCGGGTCGAGCTCGACCTCGCACGGCTCCGAGTCACGGTTGTCGAGGTGCTGGCCGAGGTCGCGGCAACGCTGGGCGACCGCGGGGCGGACCTTTGCGGCATCGGCGTCACCGGGCAGATGCACGGCGTCGCCTTCCTGTCGCCGACTGGGGAGCCGAGCGGGCCGGCCATCACCTGGCAGGACCAGCGGGTGACCGAACCGGAGCCCGGTGGCGACGCCTCGTACCTCGATCGCTTCCGCGAGCAGGCCGGCCCCGGCGCCTTCGACCGAACGGGCTGCCAGCCCGCGCCGGGCTACCTGGGAACGACGCTCTACTGGCTCCAGCGCACCGGCCAGCTCCCCCCGTCGCCGGTCCGCGCCTGTTTCATACCCGACGCCGCGGTCGCACTCCTCACGGGGGCCATCCCGCCGCCGACCCGACCAACGCCGCCAGCTCCGGGCTGTTCGACGTGCAAGCAGGCACGTGGGACCGCGAGCTGGTGCGCCGGCTTGGCTTACTCGAGCGCTTGCTCCCCACCGTGGCGCCGTCGGGCGCGCGGGCGGGTGTCCTCCAGGGTGACGTGGCCAGGTCGATCGGCTTGCGCGGTGGCACTCCGGTCTTCGTCGCGCTCGGGGACAACCAGGCGAGTGTGCTCGGCTCGGTGCGGGAGTACGAGCATACGCTGATCGTCAACATCGGGACAGGCGGGCAGATCTCGGCCCGGCTGGAAGACTGCGCCTTCGTGCCGGGGCTCGATACCCGCCCGTTCCCCGGCGGACGCTACCTGTTGGTCGGCGCGGGCTTGACCGGCGGACGCTCCTACGCCTGGCTGCGAGATCTCTTCCGGGCGATCGGCGTTGCGTTCTTCGGCGCGCGGGGCGACGAGGATCTGTATGACGCGATGACTGCGCTGGCAGCGGCAGTGCCGCCCGGGGCCGATGGGCTCTGTTGCGAGCCGCTGTTCACCGGCTCGCGACGGGATCCTTCACGACGGGGAGCGTTCGCGGGCGTTGGGGTGGCAAATGCCACTCCGGGCCACCTTGCTCGCGCCGTACTCGAGGGGATGGTCGAGCAGTTTCACCAGTTCTTCACTTCGATGGCGCCGGTCATCGGCGAGACCCGACAACTGGTTGGTGCCGGCAACGGGATTCGGCGAAACCCCGTGCTGGCCCAGATCCTGTCCCGGCGGTTCAGCCTGCCCTTGCACCGTCCAGTCACCACCGAACAGGCCGCCACCGGCGCGGCGATGGTCGCCGCGGTCGGCTGTGGCACCATCGGCAGTCTGAGGGAGGCCGCTCGCTACGTCCGGTACGAGGAGGTGGTCGAGCCGGAGTAAGAGGGGCTCGCGAAACTACCTTCCGGTCCCCGTGGCCAGAGATGGCAGGCCACCGGCGTGCCGCCGGTTCCTCGCCTCCAGAGCGTCGAAGAACACGTAGTAGAGGATCGCAGGCATCAGCATCAGCACGGCGGCGACCGTGAAGGTGTAGACGAACCCGCCGGAGGTGATCACGACCCCGGCGATGCCTGCCCCGATGCCTCCGCCCAGGTCGAAGGCGGTGTGGGTGAACCCGGCTGCCGTGCCGCGCTCCTTGGAGGTGATGAACTCCATCGAGAGCTGGTTGCGCAGCGGCATGCCGATGCTGTAGAGGGCGCCCCGCACAAGGAAGAGGGTAGTCACCAGGGACAGGGAGGGCACCAGCGCCATCAGCAGGAGGAAGGGGACGGAGAGCCCCTGGCTGATGAGGATGCCTCTCGCTTTCCCCCACCGCTGGGCCAACACCGGAGAGAGGAGGATCGAGCCCGCCGACGCGATCGCTCCCAGCGCAAAGATGGTGCCGATCTGGCTGTCCGCGGCGTGATGGGCCTCGTGGAAGAAGATATTGAAGAAACGGGCGGCGAGACCAAAGCCCGTTCCCACCATCACGCTCAACAGCGTGAGGCGGGCGATGATGTCGAGGTGAACGACATTGCGTAGAGTCACCAACTCCTTGAAACTGCCGACCAGATCCACCGGTTTCTCTCGCATGAAGGCCAGGGGCGTGAGGGCCAGCAGGATCAACGGCAATCCCGTCACCAGCGACCAGCGAGCCGCCTCCGGCTCCACCGGCGGGATACCAAGGAGCGCGGCCCAGGCGAGCGGCAGCAGGCCGCCGGAGAGGCTGCCCATGAAGCCGGAGACCTGGAGGAAAGAGGAGTTGAGGCTGAAGAGGTGGGTCCGCTCGTGGGGCTCGCTGTTTTCCATCATGAAGGGGGCGCCGGTCACCCCGTGGAAGGAGTCGCCAAAGCCAGCCACGCCGGCGAGCACCAGCATCGCGGTCGGGTCCACGGTGAAGAGGAGCGTCCCCTGGGCGACCAGCCGGACGCAGGTGGCGATGAAGAACGCGCGGCGCCGGCCGTACCGGTCGGCGATCAGGCCCGCGGGCAGCGCCAGCGCCCCGTGGCACAGCATGTTGACGAGCCAGAAGGTGCCGACGAAGGCGATGGGGAACCCCACGCGCAGCAGGTAGAGGTTGAACATTACCGCCCAGATGCCGCCACCGAGCTCGGCCAGGATCGAGTACGCCAGGAAGAGGCGGGCGTTGCGGCTGAACTGCCGGACGGCCGCGAAGTAGCCGATGGAGCCCTCGGACTGCCTCGCCGCCCGAACCTGTCCCCCGACGAGCACCAGCCGGGAGAGGATCAGAAGCAGGAACACGCCGGCCACCGAGACTCCGCCCCAGAGCAGGGCGCTACTGTCAAAGCTCGCGGTCGCCGTGGCGTGGTGGTCGTCGCCGTTGGCCAGCGCAGGCAGGGCCACCACCAGGGCCACCAGGAAGGCAGCGACCACTCCTCCCAGGCGCCACGCGGTGCGCCGACGGTCGTTCCCGGGTCGTTCGGACGTTGTCCCCATCGCAGCCTCCCCTTCCGCGGCGCTCGCACTCGCCGCGTCCACCACGGAGTTGGAAACCCTCGATGACCACCGCTGAGCGCAGATAGGGACAAACTATCTGCGTTCTGTGGTGGTCACCATGGGTGACGAGCTACCGTCCCGCGTTCTGGGTGTGCATCGGCATGATCACGTACAGATAGCCATCCCCGCCGACAGGGCGGATGACGCCCGGACTCGCGGGCGTGTTCATCTCCAGGCTGAGTTGCGCCGTGTTGAGGACGCCAAGCACGTCGCCCAGGTACTTGGCGTTGAAAGCGATCTGGAGGTCATTCCCCTCGATCACCGCGTCGATTCCGCTCACGGCGTCTCCTACATCTGCGGACGTGGCGGCGACGATCAGCTTGCCTGGGGTGAGCTCCTCCCCTGGCTGGGCGTGGATCCGCACGATGTTGGACGCGTCACGCGCGAAGAACGAGGCGATCCGGGTGGCGTTCTGGAAGTCCTTGGTCGTGGCGACGACCCGCGTGGCGAAGCGGGCCGGGATGATCTGCTCGTAGTTGGGAAAGGTGCCCTCGATGAGACGGGAGACAAGCTCGATCGCCGTGATGCCCCCTCGCCCCGTCGCCGGGTCGCCCGTGTGGAAGAGGACCTGGCTGCGGTTTGGCGTGACCGTCAGGTCAATCATCTCGGCGTCGTCGGGCACGATCCGCGCCAGCTCGACCGTCGCCCGGGCCGGAACAATGACATCGTACGACGTGTCTACCGGGGCCGAGACTTCAACCGTCCGGACGGCGAGCCGAAAGCCGTCGGCCGCGGCGAGGGTGAGCTTGCCGCCGCGAAGCCGGAACAGGACGCCTGCCAGGACGGGCCGCGTCTCATCGGTCGCCGCGGCGAGCGCGACCTGGTGAACAGCGGTATGGAGCGCCTCGCGTTCCACCGACGCCGTCACCTGGCCGTCGACGCGGGGGATCGGTGGGAACTCCTCGGCATCTACCCCCTTGATGTTCGCCTCGGAGGCGCCGCAACGCAGATGGGCGGTGAGCCGGTCAGGCTTCAGGGTGAGCGCCACCTCGCCGGAGGGGAGGGAGCTGACAAACTCCTGGAGCAAGCGAGCGGGGATGGTGATTGCTCCCTCATCCTCGGCCTGCGCCTCGATCCAACAGGTGATGCCGATGTCCAGGTTCGTCGCCGCGAGCTTCAGTCGCCCGCCATCCGTCGCCAGGAGGATATTGCTGAGGATCGCCATCGGGCTTCGGCTGGGGACCGCCCGCCCGACGATGGAGAGCCCTTTGGCCAGATGCTCCTGTGCGCAGGTGAGTTTCATCGCCAGATCATCCTCCCCGACAATCTTCACGAGCTGCCGTGGACCCGAGTATACACCAGGCGAAGCAGACGTGGCAACGTGCGTCAGTGGTCGGAAGTAGGAGGTTCACTACGAAGACACAAAGGACTGGAAGGGGTCACGAGGTTCACCACGAAGGCGCGAACAACACGAAGGCGTGACGAGACTCACCACAAAGACACGAAGAGCACGAAGGGGAGCTTTGGCAGGTTGCTCCCTCGTGCCCTTTGTGTCCTTGTGGTGGACCCCGTAGCTCCCCTGGCGCTCTTGGTGTCCTTGTGGTAAGCCGCGACCCCCCTCATGCCCCCGTAAGAATAGAACTCCTCGTGCTGGCAGTTACCTCGTCACCATTGGGGCTTGCGCGGGGGACGGACCTCCTGCTCTCCCGGACTGGAGGGACGCCCCATACCACCGGGACGTCCACCACCGCGCGGCCCACCGAAGCCACCGCGCGGGCCGGGCCGCCGCTCGGGCGCCGGTCCCTCGGCCCCCGGTACGCCACCGAAGCCTCCCCCCGGCCCACGCCGCGGCGGCGGGCCACCGGCGGCCGGCCCCAGACCACCGGGCGCCACCCGAGCCGGCGAGCCTTCGAGCACGGCTCGCCGCGAGAGGTTGATGCGTCCCTGGGGATCGATCTCGATTACCCGGACCATGATCTCGTCGCCAACGCTGACCACGTCTTCTGGACGGTTCACCCGGTACTCCGCCAGGTGGTCCAAGCGGACCAGCCCCTCTTTTCCGGGCAAGATCTCGACGAACGCACCGAAGTTGGTGATCCGGGTCACTCGGCCCAGGTAGTCCTGGCCAATCTCGACATCCTTCCCCAGTCGCTCGACGACGCGGAGCGCCCGCTGGGCGCCCTCCGCGTCAACCGACGAGATGAGGACCGTCCCATCCTCCTCGATATCGATCTTGACCCCGTGCTCCTCCTGGAGCCCGCGAACGGTCTTCCCGCCGGGGCCGATGAGGGCACCAATCTTGTCGACCGGGATGCGGGTCTTGTAGACACGCGGAGCCAGGGGTGAAAGCTCGGGACGAGGTGCGGGCAGAACCTGGAGCATCTTGTCGAGGATGAACAGCCGGCCCTCTCGCGCCTGGGCGAGCGCCCGCTCCATAATGTCGTAGCGGAGCCCACGCATCTTCAAGTCCATCTGGAGCGCGGTGACACCTTGCGCCGTACCGGCGACCTTGAAGTCCATGTCCCCCAGGTGGTCCTCGATGCCCTGGATGTCGGTCAACACGGCGAACCGGCCCTGGTCGTCCGTCACCAGTCCCATCGCCACGCCGGCCACCGGCGCCTTGATCGGCACGCCCGCGTCCATCAGGGCCAGCGTGCTCCCGCAGACGGACCCCATTGAGGTTGACCCATTGGAGCTGAGCACTTCGGACACCAGGCGGATCGTGTAGGGGAACTCCTCTGCCGACGGGACCACCGGCATCAGCGCTCGCTCGGCGAGGGCACCGTGACCGATCTCGCGCCGGCCGGGGGCCCCGAGACGCTTGACCTCGCCGGTGCTGTATGGCGGAAAGTTGTAGTGGTGCATGAACCGCTTTCGCTCTGCGAGGCCGAGTCCCTCGATCGTCTGTTCCTCGCCCCGCGAGCCGAGCGTGGCGATCGAGAGCACCTGGGTCTGGCCCCGGTTGAAGAGCCCCGAGCCGTGGGTCCGGGGCAACAGCCCCACTTCACAGCTCACGGGACGGATGGTGGTCAGGTCTCGGCCGTCCGGCCGCTCGCCCCGGTCGAGGATCGTGGACCGAACCAGATCCATCTCCAGCTCTTCAAATACCGCGGCGACCTCGTTCGCCGTCCCTCGCTCGCCGAGCTTGGCCGTGGCCTCGGCGGTGAGCTCGTCGCGCAGCGCCTCCCGGACTCGCTTGTCCGGCTGGTAAACGGCCTCCCGCAGCCGGTCGCCGACCACGGATCGAACGGTCTCGCGGATCTCCGGGGCGATCTCTCTGACCGGGAAGACGAACTTTGGCTTGCCGATCGCCTGGCGGATGCGAAGCTGGAGCTTGATCAGGTCCTGAAGGGCGGACTGCCCGAACTTGATGGCGTCGAGCATCAACGACTCGGGCACCTCGCTGGCGCCGGCCTCAACCATCTCGACGGCGTCTTCCGTGCCGGCGACCGTCAGCTCGAGGAGGCTGTTGGGATACTGCGAGGCCAGCGGGTTGAGAACAAACTGCCCGTCGATGTAGCCGACCTTAACCGCGCCGATTGGCTCACCGAACGGGATGTCGGAGATCATCAGGGCGGTGGAGGCGCCGACGATCGCGAGGGTGTCCGGCTCGTTCTCCTGGTCGGCGGAGAGCACGCTGACGACGACCTGGACGTCGTTGCGGAACCCCTTCGGGAAAAGCGGCCGAATCGGCCGGTCGGTCAACCGACAGATGAGGATCGCCGATTCCGCGGGTCGGCCCTCACGCTTGAAGAAGCCACCAGGTATCTTGCCGGCCGCGTACAGCCGCTCTTCGTAGTCGACGGTGAGCGGGAAGAAATCGACGTCTGTTCGGGGCTGTCGGGACATAGTGGCCGTCGCCAGAACCACGGTGTCGCCGTAGCGGACCTGCACGGCCCCATTGGCTTGCTCGGCGAGTCGCCCCGCCTCGATGCTGAACGCTCGGCCGCCGAGCATCACCTCGTACGTGTGTACCATGGATAATGAATGCCTCCGTTCTCCTCAGGCCGGTCTCACGGAACAGAGACGATCTGCCGGGTGTGGTACCCCTCACCCCCGACCCCTCTCCCGCGCTGCGGGAGGCCGGGCTCGCGCCAGCGACGACGCGCGGCGTGGAAGAAGACGTCACGGTGCGACGGGATGAACAAACAACCCAGGGACGCACATATCCCTGGGTTAACGGGGAGACGACTGCGTTCGCAGCTATCGGCGGAGTCCGAGGCGAGCAACAACCTGGCGATACCGATCGCGCGCCTTCTTGGCCAGGTAGTTCAAGTGCCGCCGGCGCTGGCCGACGAGCATCGTGAGCCCACGTCGGGAGTGATGGTCGTGTTGATGGGTCTTCAGGTGCTCGGTGAGTTGATTGATGCGCTCGGTGAGCAGCGCGACCTGCACTTCGGCCGACCCCGTGTCCTTCTCGCCGCGTCGGTTCTCAGCGATGATGGCTTGCTTGCGTTTGGGTGTGAGCATGGTGTCGCATGAATCCGGCTAAGTGGTTCCGCTGATGGGTTCCTCGCCGCCCCGCTCCGCGCGCTGTCCGCGCGTTTCGGCGGCCCCGCGCCTCAAACCAGCACCCGGCTGGGGCGGAATCCAGGCCGCGCGTCTTCGAGCGGCACCACCTCGCCGACGGCGATCAATCGCCCGTCGGCGTCCAGGGCCTGCACCTTGGCGGCCACCGGGTAGTGGGCCAGCTGCGCTGCCAGGGGCACGGCGCTTCCGTGGCGGATTCGCTCCGCCTCCGGCCCATCCACGCGGAACGGCAGATGGTGCACCAGCAGCGCCGAGGGG
>JACPQP010000120.1 GCA_016190465.1 Chloroflexota bacterium | reverse complement strand
CGTCAGGACCGCCCCGAGGATCCGTCTCACCGCGCTCACCAACGCGCCTCCGGCGAACCCAGCCGCAGGCCGCCAGCACCGAACTTTACCACTAATGGCGACGGGGCACCCACAGGGGGGTGCCCCTACGGTAGGGGCGGCCCCCCGTGGCCGCCCTCGGCCCCCCGTGGCCGCCCTCGGCTCGACCCCCACCGAGTGGCCGGCTACGCACTGGCGGTATGCCGTCTGCCAGATTATACCAGGTTCCGTCAGAGCGCCCGCTAATCAGCACGCAAAGACCGTGCCACAAGCCAACCTAACCCCCTGCCCTCTTCCCGTCGCGGGAAGGGAGGACCGGGCCTCAGATCATTGCTTTGGTTTCGGGTTCCGGCTGATCCACTTGTTCCCGCCGGTGGCGCTCAACGGGACATCTTTCTCGGTATCGCACTTCACACAGTGGTGGTGATAGTGGCAAACTCCCTCGATGCGGACGGAGGTCACTTCCCAGTGATGGGGGGGACACATCGCGGACGGGCTCGAGTCGGACATTGCGCTCTCCCTTCCAGCCAAAGGAATCCCAGCCAACGGCACGTACGCTTACGACAGGGACGGACGGCAAAAAAAACGAAGCGGACCTATGGTCCGCTTCGTCTCCCTACGTCAGTGCAGAACGGGTCATCACTGGCGCAATCGCCCTCCGTACGGGCGCATATTACCACAGGCGCCGCCGCAAGTCAAGACGTGCGGGCGAGCACCGATGGAAACTATACATTACCGCAAGAACTGTGCCACGCTCAGGCGCGACCGTTGCCCTCCGGTTTCGCGCGGCGCGGGGTCCTGGCGCTCGTCTCCGACGCCGATCTCCCCGACGATTTCGCCGGTCGCTCGCCGGCCGGCGAAATCGCGTCGGCGACGGTCTTCTCGCTGGACGTCCGTCTGCTCGCCGGCGCCTTGCCATTCTCAGTGGGCTCGCCACGCAGGCGCGTGATCGCCGCGACGGTGTCCGAGGTGTCGACGTTCATCAGCGTCACGCCGCTCGCCGCCCGGCCGAGCTGTGAGATGCCGTCGACGGCGGTCCGCACCACCAGCCCCTCGGCCGAGATCATCATCACTTCGTCGGCGGCCTGGACAACTCGCGCCGTAGCGACCGGACCGGTCTTGTCGGTCACGTTCAACGCCCGGACACCGCCACCGCCACGGCCGTGCGTGGGGAACTCATCCAGCCGGACGCGTTTGCCGAAGCCGCGCTGCGTGATAGCGAGCAGGTCGCCACCCTCCTCGACCACGTCGGCGCCGACCAGATCGTCGCCCTCGGCGAGGCGCATCGCCCGCACGCCACCGCTGCCGCGGCTTGATGCCCGGACCTCTTCCTCGGGAAAACGAATCGCCTGGCCGTGGCGGCTGGCGAGGATGATGTGTTGCCGCCCGGTCGTCAGTCTGGCCCAGCCAAGCTCGTCGCCGGCGGTCAGGTCCATCGCGCCGATTCCGGCGGACCGCACCGAGGAGAAGTCCTGGAGCGAGACCCGCTTGATCTCGCCCCGCCGGGTGACCAGGACGCAGTGCGCGCCGGGGACGAAATCCTCGACGGCCATGACCGCGGTGACGGTCTCGCCGGCCTGGAGCCGGACGAAGTTGATGAGCGGTGTCCCCCGCGCCTGGGCGGACGACTCCGGAAGCTGGTGCGCTTTCAATTGGTAGACCCGCCCCTGGTTGGTGAAGAAGAGGAGGTTGTCGTGGGCGCGCGCCGCCAGGATGTGCTGCACCGCATCGTCCTCGCGGGTCACCGTCGCCATCGCGCCCTTCGTCCCCCGACCCCGTGGGCGGTAGGAGTCGTTCGGGGTGCGCTTGACGTAATCGCGCTTCGTCAAGATGATGACGACGTCCTGGTTGGGGATCAGGTCCTCATCGGAGAAGTCCTCGCTCTCCTTGAGCACGATCTGGGTTCGCCGCTCATCGCCGTACTTGTCGACCAGGTGCTTCAGGTCATCCCGAACGAGGTGGAGGATCCTGACCGGGTGGGCGAGCAAGTCCGCCAGGTGCGCGATGAGCTTCTGCACCTCGGCCAGCTCATCCAGGACCTTCTGACGCTCCAGCGCCGCCAGTCGACGGAGCTGCATGTCGAGGATGGCCTGCGCCTGAACCTCGCTCAACCCGAACTTCGCCATCAGCGCGCCGCGCGCCTCGTCGGCATCTCGTGACTGGCGGATCGTCTGGATCACCGCGTCCAAATGGTCAAGCGCGATCTTGAGCCCCTGGAGAATGTGTTCCCGCTGCTTTGCCCGACCCAGCTCGAACTCCGTCCGCCGGGTCAAGACCTGCTTCCGGTAGTTGAGGTAGTGGAGAAGCGCCATCTTGAGCGTCAGGACGCGCGGCTGGCCGTCGACCAGCGCCAGCAGGTTCGCCGAGAACGCGGTCTGCATCGCGGTGAACTTGTAGAGCTGGTTGAGGATGAGCCGGGGCTGGGCCTCGCGCCGGAGCTCGATCACCACGCGCATCCCCTGGCGGTCTGATTCGTCTCGGAGCTCGGAGATGCCGTCGATCTTGCGATCCCGCACCAGGTCGGCAATCTTTTCCAGCAGATTGGCCTTGTTCACCTGGTAGGGCAGCTCGGTGATCACGAGCTGGTAGCGGCCGCTGCGCATCTCCTCGATACGGGCGCGGGCCCGGATGATGATCCGCCCGTGGCCGGTCGCGTAGGCCGACTTGATGCCCTCCGTGCCGAGCATGATCCCGCCCGTTGGGAAGTCGGGCCCCTTGATGAACTCGAGCAGCTTGTCGGCCGGCACGTCGATCTCGTTGTCGACGTACTCGGCCAGCGCCGTGACGAGCTGCTCTGTACTCACCGCCTTGTTCCTGGTCTCGCGGGCGACGGTCGCCGTCAGCTTCCGCCGCAGCGACTCGGTGAGCTGGTCGACGAACCTCACCATCTCATCGGCCGGAACGCCCGCGTTCATGGTCCGCGCCCACACCAGATCGAACGGGACGCCGCTCTTCGTGCAGGCGTCGACGCGCTCGATGACCCACCGCAGGGCGCCGGCGACTTCGCCGAGGTTCTGCGGGGGGATGATCGTCGCCATACCGACCGCGATGCCGATCGCGCCGTTGACCAGGAGATTCGGCAGCTTCGCCGGGAGGACCGTCGGCTCCTGAAGGGAGCCATCGAAGTTCGGGGCGAAATCGACGGTGTTCTTGTCGAGGTCCGCCAGCATCTCCTCGGCGATCGCCGCCAGGCGCGCCTCCGAATACCGCATCGCCGCCGGGGGATCGCCGTCAACCGAGCCGAAGTTCCCTTGCCCGTCTACTAGCATGTACCGAAGGGAAAAGTCCTGCGCCAGCCGGACCATTGTCTCGTAGACCGGCGCGTCCCCGTGGGGATGGTACTTGCCGAGCACCTCCCCGACGATTCGGGCGCTTTTCTTGTAAGGGGTGTTGGGGTGGAGCGCCAGCCCGTCCATGGCGTAGAGGATGCGCCGCTGGACCGGCTTCAGCCCATCGCGCACGTCCGGCAGGGCGCGCGCGGTGATGACACTCATCGCGAAGTCGAGATACGCCCCCCGCATCTCGTCTTCGATGTTGACAAGCCGGACCTGACCAATCTCCACGAGTGACTGCTCCCTCCACCAGGCCGTTACCTCAGCCCCGCCTCATTGTACCTGAAAGTATCGAATCTTGCTAGCGGGCAGCCCCGAGGGCGGCCACGGGGGGCCGCCCCTACCGTAGGGGCACCCCCACGTGGGTGCCCCGTCGCCCTATTCCTCGGTTTGCTCCTCCAGCCCGAGCGCCATCAGGTAGCCGCGGGCACGCTCGGCGAGCGGGTACCTCTTCACCAGGCGCCAGAAGCGGGGGCCGTGGTTGGCCTCGATCAGGTGCGCTAGCTCGTGGACGATCACGTAGTCCAGCACCCAGCGCGGCACGCTCTGGAGGCGGTCCGAGAGGCGGATCGTGCAATTGGAGGGAGTGCAACTGCCAAAGCGATGCTGCTGGTTCGGGACGAAGCAGATCGACGCCCAGGTGAGGTGTCCGCCGAAGTACTGCTCGTTCAGCTCCTGCGCCCGTGTCGCCAGACCGTCGTCGGTGGAAAGCGTTCGCCGCCGCTCGGCCGTCAGAACACGCCCGACCATGCGCTCGACCCACCGCGTCTCCTCGTCCGGGGACATCCCGGCCGGCAGATAGACGACGATCTGGCCGCCGCGGCGCTTGGCGCTGATAGTCTTCGTCCGGCGCTCGCTGCGCACGATCTGGACGGGGGGATGGTCAGGTGGGAGGCGACCAGTGGCCAATCTTCAACTCCTCAACTCTACGCGATCGGTCACCCCCAAGGGTCACCAGGGTTGAGGATAGCAGGGACCGAGAAGCAGTGTCGAGGGGAGGCAAGCATCCTCTCAGCGTCGCCGCGTCGGATCATCCGAACCGCCGGCCATCCGCTGGTCCGGGCCGTGCAAGGTCGACCTTCAGCCAGGATGCCGGGAACCGGTCTCGCGCAAACGGCGAGCATCAGGCAGCCTTGCCCGGCGGCAACCCCTCGTCCCGCTCGGCGGGCTCCTCGACGCGCGGAGGCTGAGCCGACAGGCAGCGCGCCCCATGGAACGCCATCAGCCGGAGCGCCTCCTCGGCGTATTCCTCTGACCGGACGACGACCAGGATATCCCCGCTCCCCAGGCGAATCTCGCACCGGCTCTCATCGCCGGTGCCGCTGCCAACCCGGACGATGAGCCCGCCGTAGCCGCCGAGGATCGCGCCCAGGGCGGCGCCGACCTCCGCTCCGATCAGCAGCCCGGCCAGGCCAACCACGCCTGCCCCTGGCAGCACCGCGGCCATCACCGCGAGGCCGGCCAGACTCCCGAGCGTCGCGCCGGCCGCGATGCCTTTCGAAACGCTTCCCGCCACCTCGCGGCCCGTCTCCCTGGCCTGCACCAGGTGGTGGCGCTCAGGATCAGGGACGACGAGTCCGAGATCCTTGTCGGAGAGGCCCAGCCGGCGCAGGTCTTCGATCACGGCCTCGGCCTGCTGCCGACTGCCGAACACGCCGGAGACCATACCCGTTGCCGATTCGTTCGCCATGGTCCGCCCTCCTTCCCTCAAGCGCTCAAGCGATCGATCGTGTCGTGCGCGTGAAGCGAACAGCGACTATCCCGCGTAGCGATTTTCGGGCCAGGGTGACCCGGTGGCAAAGGGGCAGCCGGTCGTCGGCAACGCCACGAGGCGGCAACCGGTGTCGAACGATGGCTGATGATCCACCGCTGGCCGCGGACATCTGGCGTCTCCAGGCGCGGTTGGTATAAGATAGCCGCAACTCAACAACCGGTCCGAACGAAGACCAGGGAGACTCTGGAGGCTTTGGTGAAGATCGCAATCATTGGCGCCGGAGGATACGTCTTCCCGCTGCGGCTGATCGGCGACCTGCTCAGTTTCCCCGAGTTGCGCGAGAGTACCCTCGCCCTGATGGACGTCCACCTGGGCCGGGCCGAGCGCACGGCCAGCGCCGCCCGCGAGCTGGTCGGCCATCACCGCTTTCCGACGCGAATCGAGACGACGACGGACCGCCGCCAGGCGCTCGACGGCGCCGACTACGTCATCGTCACCTTCCAGGTGGGGGGTATCGAAGCCTACCGGCTTGACGTGGAGATCCCGCGTCGCTACGGCATCGACCAGACCGTGGGCGACACCTTGGGGCCAGGCGGCGTGTTCCGCTTCCTCCGCTCGGCGCCCGCTTACCAGGGCATCGCCGGCGACATGCGCGAACTCTGTCCCGGCGCGCTCCTGATCAACTACGCGAACCCGATGGCGATGAACTGCTGGCTGCTCACTCGTCTGGGGGTCGACACCGTGGGCCTCTGCCACAGCGTCCAGGGCACGTCCCGGATGCTCGCCCGGCACCTGGACGTGCCCTACGAGGAGGTGCGCTACCTGGCGGCCGGCATCAACCATCAGGCCTGGTTCCTCGAGTTCCGGGAGGGCGACGAGGATCTCTATCCCCGCCTGCGCGAGGTGATGAGGCGCCACCACCTTCGCCGCCGCGAGGTCGACGGACTCGCCGCCGACCGGGGCGAGCACAGCGATGCGAACCGGGGCGCCTCGGTCTACGAGGGCGGCATTGAGCGCGTCCGGACCGAGATCATGGCCGCCTTCGGCTACTTCCATACCGAGTCGAGCCACCACGCGTCCGAATACCTCCCCTACTTTCGGAAGAGCCCGGATCTCGTCGATGAGTTCATCCTCCGCCGCTGGGACTACTACCAGATCTGCCTGGCGCACGACGAGGACGCGCGGACGGGGGAGCTGGTGGCCAAGCTCAAGCAGGAGCTGGCGCCGTCGGTCGAGTACGGTGCACTGATCGTCCACAGCATGGAGACCGGAATGCCACGAGTGATCTACGGCAGCGTCGACAACCGGGGGGTGATCCCCAACCTGCCGGCGGGCTGCTGTGTGGAGGTGCCGTGTCTGGTGGATGGGAACGGCATCCAGCCAACCGCCGTCGGCCCCTTGCCCCCCCAGCTCGCGGCGGTGAACCGGACCAACGTCAACGTGCAGGAGCTCGCCGTCGAGGCGATCCTGACCGGCGATCGAGAGCACATCTACCACGCCGTGATGCTCGATCCGCTCACTGGCGCGCTGCTGACCCTCGAGCAGATCCGGGCGATGGTGGACGAGCTGATCCAGGCCCAGGCGGCGTGGTTGCCGCCATCTGCCACCCGGTGACACGCGTGGCTGCCATAGCGGCGTGCGAGAGGAGTAGTACCAATTGCGTTGGATGAGGCCGTGAGTTGCGCCACACGCCAGGGATCCCGCGAGCACACCGCCCCACCGCGCCGGCAGGTGGCCGCGCCACACGCGACTGGCGGGACACGCGTGTGATGCCAGGGCACCGGCCCGTCAGCCACCGCAAAGGGCCGCGCCACGCGGTACAATGTGATGTACTACCTATTGCGTGTGGACCAGCCACCCCGCGCGATCACCAGCTTCAGATGACGGCGTTCACTCGCGGTGGTCAGCGGCGGGGTGCGACGCGGTCGGTGCAGGTCACGGGTTGAAAGACGGGGATGGTAGCGCCGGAATCCGACAACCGCGAGTGGGATGAGCTCACCTCGGCTCTCCAGGACTATGGGATTCTGCACGTCAGGCCGGGCCGGCGCACGCGAACACGCCTGCCCTCGGCCGCGCCACTGTTCCGTCGGCTGGCGGGAGCCCGGGCGGTTCGACTCCAGGAGGCAAGCATCCTGCTTCTCCTGACTCATCCGCACCTCGCGGCCGCGGCCCGGGAAGCCATCGAGGGGTTGGCGGGGCCAGAGCGAGACCGGGCGATGCGGCGATACGTGGCGGCGGCTGCCTTGCAGCGGCTCTGGCGGACGCGGATCGAAACGGAGATCGGGCGGCAGCCGCTGATCGAACCGGCGTATCTGGACCAACTGGGGCTACCGAGCCTGGATGAGGACTTCGGTCGGAGGACTCTGTACGAGCTGTCCAGGCAGGAAGAATCGTTGTATGGATACAACGCCTGGGCAGGCTACACGTCGTTGATGGAGCTGTTCCTGGGGGAGATCCGTCTCTCGGGATGGGGGAAGATGCGTGCGCGAGCCGGCTGATCGCGCTCGCCTCGACCGGTTTCTCCGGGAACTGGGGCGTCAAATGCGTCGCCCGATCCGCGTTTACCTCGTCGGTGGAACCGTGCTCGTGGACCTGGGGCTGAGAGACGCCACTCTGGACATCGACTACACGGTGCGGGCCGATGATCCCGCGGCAACGGCCGATTTCGAACGAGTCGTGCCAACGCTCAAGGATCGTCTGAACGTGAACGTGGAGCCAGCAAGTCCAGAGGATTTCATGCCCGTGCGGCGTAACGCCATCGAAGCATCGCCGTACAAGCGAAGCTATGGGCCGGTATCCGTGTACTACTACGACCTGGTGAGCACGGTCCTCGCGAAAGCGGCTCGTGGATCCGAACGCGACGTCGCCGATGTCGAAGCGCTGGTCCGCTCGGGTCTCGTCGACTGGGACGAGGTCGAGCGGGCCTGGCAGGAGGTGCGGTCACGGCCATCGGGATGGCTGCGATATACGCCGGACGAGGTCGAGCAGCGGCTCCGGGTGGTGCGACGCCGCCTCGGCAAAGAGTGACCTGCAGCTCATTCGTCGTAGCGGCCGTACCGCTCCACGAGCTCGCTGACCAGGCGCACCCTTTCGATGTCGCCGTCGGGTGGCACCTGGTCGCAGACGCCCATGATGAACCGGCCGGGCGCCTTGTGGTGCTCGATGCACTCCAGGACCGTGTCCACGACCATCTGGACCGGATACTGGGGGCTGAACAGGGCTCCCGGCACGCCGCTCCAGAGGACGAGGTCGGGCCCGGCCAGCGCCCGCATCTCGTGGATCGCGACGTCGCCCAGGGGAGCCACGGTCAAGGACTGGGCGCAATCGACGCCGGTCTCCGCCATCAGGGGGAGCACCGTCCGAAATGTCCCGTCCACGTGCACGAAGATGCGCTTGCCCGCCGCGTGCAACCCTGGCACCCGTCGGTGGTAGTACGGAGCATAGTACTTTCGGAAGATCGTCGGGGAGACGACGTCGCCGGTGATGTTGTCGCCGAAGTAGACGAGCGGCGCCGGGGACCGGGTGATGATGTCGTAGATGTCGTCCTGGGCAGCTCCCAGCACCTCCAGCGTCTCGTCAACCTCGCCGGGCTGATCGGCCAGCGCGTAGCACAGGTTGAGGACGCCCATCCAGATGACGATGAGGTTCGCCATCGGGCTGCGGGGCGGTACCGAGGAGGGGACGCCGACGCCACCCCAGAGCCGAAGCTGATGCTCCTGGGACGAGTAGTCGGGCCTCACGTGGAGATGGCCGTGGATGAAGCGCAGCGTCCGGAGGTCCTCGACGCCGCCAACCGGGTACTTTCGGTAGGCCCAGGAGAAGCTGATCGGCTCCCACTCCTTGACCTGGGTGAGCGTGCCGACCGGGGTCACCCACTCGGTCTTCTCCAGCGCCGGCTGACCGGCCGAATCCTCCTCGACGGTCTTGGCGATGGTGACGTCCTCGTACTCCTCGACCCACGGCCTGTTGAGCGCGTGCTCGTGGCAGCCGCAGCCCAGGTCTCGATAGAGGTCGACGACGCGGTCACCTTCGTACTTCCGCGGGAGCGTTCCCCGCGTCAGGGAAGCGCGGTACCAGTAGGTCAGGTCGGCAAACCAGGGCATCACGTCTGGCCGCTCGCCGCGGAAGGTCTTCAGTATCCGCTCGGCGTAGGTCATCGTCGGCCGTTTCATACTCGTCTGCAATCGATTCCCCTCGCGTATCGTCCTGCGCCGATGGTAGCACACGGCCAGGTGTCTGTCATGCACTTCCGGTAGGGACCTGGGTCACGCGGCCTTTGACCACGGCGGGTGCCCCCCGTATACTGGGCACCGAATCTGCGATCCCACTGGAGGTGCCCCATGCCCCCGACCATGGACTTCGAGGCCTATTACAACGAGGAGGTTGGCGGCGAACCGTTCGACATCCCCGCGCTCTTGCGGATGGAGGACGAGGCCGGCGTCGAGGTCGCCGTGGTGATGCCCGCCAACCAGAGCGCGAAGACCCGCCAGACCTACCTGCGCCCCGACAACCTCCGCGTCGCTCGCGCGATCCAGGGCAATCCCCGGTGCATCGGCTGCGCGACGATCAACCCGACCTTCGGCGAGGCCGCGGTCGCCGACCTCCGGATGATGGTGACCGAGTGGGGCTTCAAGGGGGTGAAGCTGATGGCGACGCTTCACCGCTACGTGGTCGACGACCCGGACGTGGATGCGGTGCTCCAGGTGGCCCGCGAGCTGGGGCTCGTGGTCTCGATCCACTCGGGCCCCGACGAGGTCCACCCGAATCGGATCGGCCACGTCGCGGCGCGGTTCCCGGACCTCCCGATCATCATGGACCACATGGGATACCCTGACGCCACCGAGGAGGCGATCCGGGTCGCCGAGGAGCACCCGCGCGTCTATCTGGGGACGACGATCCTCCGCTTCTTCAGGGCAGATCCGTCGCAGGCCGATCCAACCGCCGTGGCCGAGGCGGTCCGGCGCCTCGGCCCGGAGCGGGTCGTCTTCGGCTCGAACCTGCCCGAGTATCCGCACAGCGCACTGTGGGGTCATCAGGCGATCGAGCGACTTCGGCTGGGGCCAGCCGCCGAGAAGCTCATCTTCGGGACGAACCTGGCCCGGCTGTACGGGCTGGCCTGAGCCGTGACGGTAGGGGCACCCCCCTGTGGGTGCCCAGCCCCGCTCAATGATCCGGCGCTCACTGCGCTGCACGGTCGGATGCTCTATCGCTCGGGACGGACGGGAACCGCAGATGAACGGGTGAGGGCGGCCTCCCCGTGGCCAGGGGCGAGGGCGCGGACCTCTCCCCCCTTCCCGCCGTTCCTGAGCCGGGCCCGACGCGGGGAGGGGG
>JACPQP010000125.1 GCA_016190465.1 Chloroflexota bacterium | reverse complement strand
TCGTGGTGAGCTGGTGGAGGCGCCGCCGCGCCAGGTCACGGTGTACGACCTGTGTGTGCTGAGCTACGATCGTCCCGAAGGGGCCGCTGGGCCCGATCTCCACCTGACGGTCGAGTGCGGCCCGGGCACCTACATCCGCGCACTGGCGCGCGATCTCGGGGAGCAACTCGGCTGCGGCGCACACCTTCGGCATCTGGTTCGCACGGCGAGTGGCCGATTTTGCCTCGACGAGGCGCTGTCGCTTGCCGAGATCGAGGCCGGGGTCCGCGCCGGCGCGCTCGAATGCCTCTTGCGTCCCCTCGACGACGCTCTCCTTGACTACGCCGCCGTCGTGTTGGACCCGCCATCGGTCCTTCGCGTCGTTCACGGTGGAGAGGTCAGCGGGTTCGCGACCCACGAAGAGGCCAGACAGACCCTTCGTGCCCCTGGCCCCTTTCCTGATGATTCGGTGAACGGAGAGGGGGGACGGCTCGTGCGGGCCTACGATCAGGACGGAAAGCTTCTCGCTGTGTTACAATCCAGCGGCGAAGGCGTATGGCGGCCGGCGAAGGTACTGGTCGACGCACGAGCATTCCCGAACCCACGAACAGTCCAGCTTGACTGTTCGTGCCCCTGCACCCCCTCTCCGTCCTTTGCGCGCTCGCAAGGTGCGCGCTCGCAAGAGGAGAGGGAACCCGAAGGATGATCCGGCAGCCTATGTCGCAGATCAACCCGGTTGCCATCTCTGAACCGGTCGGGCGCGATCTCCTCACCGTTCAGCTCGCCCGTCCCAGCGTCGTGACGATCGGTTCGTTTGACGGCGTGCACCGAGGCCACCAGGCACTCATCGCTGGGGTCGTCGACCGGGCCCGCGCCACCGGGCGGCTTGCCGTCGTCGTCACGTTTCACCCACACCCGCGCACCGTGCTCCGGCTAAGGCCACCCGACGCGTCCTTCACCTATCTCCAGACGCTGGAGGAGCGACTTCGTCTGGTCGCCGAGCTGGGTGTCGACGAGATCGTGGTCGTGCCGTTCACGGTCGAGCTCTCGCGTCAGACAGCCGACGAGTTTGCGCGGTCGCTGCGGACGCGACTCCAGATGGCCGAGCTCTGGGTCGGCCCGGGCTTCGCCATCGGCCGTCAGCGGCACGGGACAGTGCCAGTCCTGACGACGCTTGGGCACCAGGTTGGTTTCGTCGTGCACGAAGTGCCGCCGGTCCTGGTCGACGGGCAGCCGGTCAGCAGCAGCCGGATTCGTGAGGCGCTCCAGGAGGGCGACGTCGCTCAAGCGGCGAAGCTGCTCGGCCGGCGCTATTCGGTGAGGGGACCGGTGGTGCACGGAGCGGGCCGTGGGCGGAAGCTGGGTATCCCCACGGCCAACCTGGAAGTCCCCGACTGGCTATACCTGCCCGCGAACGGCATCTACGCGGTCTGCGTCGACCTTGACGGGCTTGACGGCCGTCGGCTTGGCGGTGCGGCCAGCCTGGGCACCCGACCGATGTTCGACAGTGGGCAGCGGGTCCTCGAGGTGCACGTCCTGGACTTCGAGGCGGACCTGTACGGCCAGTGGCTGACCATCGAGTTCGTTCAGTGGCTGCGCCCCGAAGAGCGCTTCCCCAGCCTGGCGGCGTTTCTTGACCAGGTGAAGCGCGACATTGCCCGGACGCGGGAGATCATCGCGGGGATTGCAGATTGTAGATCGTAGATTGTGGATTGTGGAGCGCGACGCAGGATTTCGGATTGCAGATGGTGGGGATGCGGCGGGATCGGCCGGTGTCCGCCTCCCGCTAACTGGTTGTGGCTGACTGCTGATGGCTGAGAAACGGCTGGTGCAGCTCACCCGCCCGGTGCCCTACCTGTTTCAAGGCCCCGCGAACGACTGCGGCCCGTTCGCGCTGGCGATGGTCCTGGGCGGGTTCTGGCCGGAGCGGTTCTCTCCCCAGCACGTGATGAGCCTGATGCGGCGGCTCCGGGTGCCGATGGTTGGCGCGACGCTCCCCTGGGCGATCTCGGTGGCCGGCTCGCGCTGCGGCCTGCATGTCCACACGCACTGGTTCGGGACGCTCGACGAGGTCAAGCGATGGGTGGAGCGCGACTGTCCGGTGCTCGTCATCGTCCACCCCGACGACTTTCGGAGATGCCCGTGGTACGCGCTGCACTATCGGGTCGTCGTCGGGTTCCGCGACGACGCCGACCTGCCGGGTGGCGGCGAGCTCTACTTCCGCTGCTCGGCAGCCCCTCCCTGTCCTGGCGGCGAAGCGCCCGGCAACGTCACCCTCAGCCATGCCGACTTTCAGCGCCAGTGGCGAACCTGGCTCACCCCGAACTGGTATGCCGCGGTCTGGCCGGCGGAGCGCCGATCGCCGGTTTGAGGTTGCAACCGCAGATGAATGCCGCCCCTCACCTCTCGCCCCGTGGGAGAGGGGCGAGGGCGCGGACCTCTCCCCCCTTCCCCCCTCCCCGACGTGGGGAGGGGGATGGCGGCTCCCCCTCTCCGCGCCCGCCCCCATCAGGACTGATGACCGACGACTCCTTACGGCTGCTCGCGCTCCTTCTTCGCAGCCGCGATCACGGCCTGGGCGATATGAGCGGGCACCTCTTCGTAGTGTGAGAACTCCACGTGGAACGTCCCACGGCCCTGGGTGAGCGAGCGGAGATCGGTGGCGTACCGCTGCATCTCGGCGAGCGGGGCCTGGGCCTGGATCGTGTTCAGCCCATCCGCTGGGTTCATCCCCGAGACGCGCGCCCGGCGACTGTTCATGTCGCCCATCACGTCGCCAACGTACTGCTCCGGCACCGTGATCGTGACGTCCACCATTGGCTCGATCAGGACGGGCCTGCCCTGGTCGATGCCCTTCTTGAACGCCTGAGCGGCGGCGATCTTGAACGACATCTCCGACGAGTCGACCGGATGGTACGATCCATCGTAGAGCGTCACCTTGACGTCGACGACCGGGTATCCGGCCAGCGTGCCCTCGGCTAGCGCCTCGCGGACCCCCTTCTCGACGGCCGGGATGAAGTTCTTCGGCACGACGCCGCCGACCACTCGCTCGGCGAACTCGAACCCCGTGCCGCGCGGCAACGGCTCGAGCTCGAGGAAGACGTGACCGTACTGACCGTGGCCGCCAGTCTGCTTCTTGTGCTTGTACTCGGCCTTGGCTGGTGCGAGAACGGTCTCTTTGTAGGGGACGCGCGGCGTCTTCAGCTCGACGTCGACGCCAAACTTGCGGCGCAGCCGCTCGGCGACAATCTCGGCGTGCGACTCGCCCATCGCCGAGATCAACAGCTCGCTGGTGTCGGGCTCCTTCACGACCGTGATGGTCGGATCTTCCTCGACGAGCCGACCCAGCGCGGAGCCGAGCTTGTCGAGGTCGGCCTTGCTGCGCGGGAAGACCGCCGCCCGAAACACCGCTTCGGGGAAACGAATCCCCGGCAGCAACACCGGGTGATCGCGCGAGCAGAGCGTATCGCCGGTCGTCGTCTCCTGGAGCTTGGCGACGGCGCCGATGTCGCCGACCGTCACCTGGCCGACCGGCTCCTGACCGCGGCCGCGGACCTGGAAGAGCTGCCCCAGTCGCTCCTCCCGGTTCTTGGAGGCGTTCCAGACGTGCGAATCGCTGTGGATGGCCCCGCTGAACACGCGGAAGTAGGTTAGCCGCCCGACGTAGGGGTCAGCCGTGGTCTTCAAGACGAGCGCCGCGGTCGGAGCATCCACTGTTGGCCGAAGCGTCTCGGAGTCCTGGGTAAGCTGGTTCGTGGCCGAAACTGCGCCGCGGTCGGCCGGCGATGGCAGATGGTCGACGATCGCGTCGAGCACCTGGGCGATGCCCCGGTCGGCCAGCGCCGCACAGGCGACGACTGGCATCAGCGTTCCGGCCAGCACCGCCTTCTTGAGCGCCGCCCGAACCTCGTCCTCGGTGATCTCTTCGCCTTCGAGGTACTTGTTGATCAGGCCATCGTCCGTCTCGGCGACGGCTTCGATCAGCCTCTCGCGCAGTTGGTCGGCCTGGCGCTGGACCTCGGCGGGAATCGGTCCCGCGGTCCCCTCCGCACCATGGTGGGCTTTCATCGTGATGAGGTCGATGACGCCGTCGAATTGGTCCTGCGCCCCGATCGGCACCTGGATCGCCACCGCCTGCTTGCCAAACCGCTGTTGGATCTGCTCCAGGGTTCGGTAGAAGTCGGCGTTCTCGCGGTCCATCTTGTTGACGACCAGCAGACGTGGGACTTCCGCCTCGCGAGCGAACTGCCAGGCCCGCTCGGCGCCGACCTCGACGCCAGCGACCGCTTCAAACAGAATGACGGCGGCATCGACGACGCGCATGGCCGAGCAGACCTCGCCGATGAAGTCGGCGTAGCCGGGCGTATCGATCACGTTCACCTTGTAGCCGCGCCACGGCAGCGGCAATAGCGAGAGCTGGACCGAGATGCGGCGCCGGACCGCTTCGGGGTCGTAGTCGGAAGTGGTGGTGCCCTCTTCGACGCGACCCAGGCGGGTGATCACACCGGCGCGCAGCAGCATCGCCTCGCTCAGTGAGGTCTTTCCCGCACCACCGTGCGAGAAAAGCCCCACGTTTCTCAGTTGATCGATCGGATAAGCGGTCACTACCCCTCCTTATGGCAGAGTGCAGATTTGGCGCGCAACAAAATAGCCTGTGCCACGCCCGGCCGACGCGGTCCATCCCCACGCCTGTGGGGAAAACGCGTAGGGGCAGGCCCCCGTGCCTGCCCCCCACTCCGAGAGCGCGCCGTCGACGTGGATCAGGGCCAGGAACAATTATAGCAAATCTGTCGCGGACCGGTGCGATGGAGCGAGGGTCTGTTGTCCCACTTGCTGCGGAGAGTCGAGGCCGGGGGGACGCCGGAGCCCGGGTTGCCGTAGGGGCAGGCCCCCGTGCCTGCCCCGTCGAGGCCAGGAGACGCCGAAGCCTGTGTTGACGAAAGCGAGTGGAGCAGGTAAGCTCCACTCGCCATTTTTCCGCCGTCTTGAATGCCCCTGATCTGGTCGATCTGGTCGATGGAGCGGAGACTGTCCGAATGTATGACCTGCCTGGCGCCTCGCCGGACCGAGATTGGCTATCTCGCCTGGTTGGCTGGCGAGAAGCGCTGCGTGATGTGATCGAGATCCTCCGGGACGTGGCATGGCTGCTCGGCTGGAGCGCCCGGGGAGACGTCGATCTGGTCGAGCCGGAGCCACTCCGTCGATCGCCCTGGATCGGTCGCGGTTGTCTCGGTTGTCTTACGCTGCTCGCGCTTGCCGCTGTCGGGGGGCTTTGGCGACAGACGCGGCGGAGAAGGTAAGGAGGTAACGTATGCGATTTCCATCGACCCCTTCGAGAGCCATGGCCCAGGCGCTGGCCCCGGATCTCTCGCTCGCCGGCCAGTTGTTGCTGGTGGTGGTGGCGAGCCTGGTGATCGCCGCCAGCGCGCAGGTGCGCATCGAACTCGGCTTCAGCCCGGTCCCGATCACCGGCCAGACCCTCGGCGTGCTACTCGTCGGAGCGCTGCTGGGACCACGCCTCGCCTTTGGGGCGACAACGCTCTACATTGTCCAGGGCGTCGCCGGGCTACCGGTCTTCGCTGGCGGAACCGCTGGGGTGGCCCGTCTGCTTGGCCCGACCGGCGGCTACCTGATCGGCTTTGTCCTGGCGGCCTCATTCGTTGGCTGGCTCGCCGAGCGAGGGTGGGACCGCCGCCCGGTGCTGACGCTCCTGGCGATGACGCTCGGCAACGTCGTCATCTACGCGTTCGGGCTGGCCGTGCTCTCGCTCTACGTGCCGGCCGAGCGGTTGCTGATCGCCGGGCTGCTGCCGTTCATTCCGGGCGACCTCGTGAAGATCGTCCTGGCCGCGGCCCTGTTGCCGGCCGGCTGGCGCGTCGTCGCCAGTTTCCGGGGGCCAGCGGCGCCGTGATCGCCCGGTCCTCGTCCGGGGTGAACGTTTGTGTCTTGGTGGTGAGCCTCACGTCCCTCCGCGGGGTGGCTGATTGCTCGACCACCATGGTATAGTGAGTTCGCCAGGGGTGATCGAAATGCACAGCGGAGGCGACAGTGCAGCGCGACCGTCAGCGACGATCCTTCAGCACGGCGACGCTTACGCTCGACCAGTTGCGGCGCATCGGCAATTGGGGCGGCGCCAGCCGGTCAATTGGTCGGCGCTGGGAGCTGCTGGGGGTGGCGGCGCTTCGGCAGGGAGTTGCCCGTCCAATACCCTGCGCCGTCGTCTCGCTCTGCGATGATGGGGCTCTCCAGGCGCGCCTGAGCACGCTGGGCCTCCCGAACCCCGACGTGCTCGCGGTTGAGGCCGCCACCGGCGACGAGGCGACGGGGCGTGTCGGCGACGGGGCGACCCTGGACCTCGACGCCCAGACGCCCCGTCGCCCCCTCTCCCCGTCGCCGCAGCTCGCGTCCCCCGTTTGCCCCCAACTGATAGTTCGGCCGGTCGACCTCAAGTGGGCACTCGACGTCGCGAGCTATCGTCAGATCAGTGGGCAGAACCTCGATCAGTTGATGGCGGCAGATCCGTCGCTCCTGGCATTGGTCCAGGCGGCGCTGCCAGCCGGTGTTGCCGATCAGCCGCCAGTCCCGGCCGATGGCTACTTCTTCTGCCCCGATTCGACCGCCAATCGCCGCTTTTTCGCCAGTCCCGAGAACCGGCGCCAGGAGTATCCACTGGAAGCGCACGAGGTCGTCTTCGCGCCGGTCGAGGTCGAGGCGTTCTTCGGTGCGCTGCCCGGCTGGACGACTGGCCGAGAGATGGCTCGACTCGACGGCTCGGTGGCCGCCCTCCGCTACCTGGACACCGCCGACCGGTACTATCACCTGGGCGCGGGGGTCAACGGTGCGCTCGTCGTCCGGACGCGCTCGGTGTTCGTCGAGGAGGAGGTCGATTGCGCCGGCGACGAGCTGGCACGCTTCCGGACGTTTGCCGCCGAGGTGCGACCATTGACGACCGGCGAGGTTATCACTCGCCTCGACGCCGAGATGCGTCGGCGCCGCGAGCTGCAACAGCGCGTTCGAGCGCTTCGCCGCTGTCCGTACACGTTTGAGGAGTTCGCCGACGACGTCCGAGCGATGGGACTGGGGGAGGAGGACAGCGCAGTCGACCGTGGCTGGGGCCAGCGGTACGGTGAGATCGCGTCGGCTCACGCCGCGGCGATCATGCAAGCTGGACGGACGCTCGTCGCCGCTGGCCACTCGGATGCGCAGGCACTCGCCGCACTCGAGCATCGCGTTGCCGAGTTCGCGACTCGGGCGCGGGTTCGCGCGCGAGCGATGCTCGCGCTCCTGCAATCGCCCGAGGCGCGACACCAGCACGGATTGCCATAGGGGCCCACCCGCTGTCCGATCAGTCGGTGACGATGACCTGGTTGCGCCCGATTGGCGCGCGTCCGCCCGCGCCGTCTCCCAGCAGGGAGCGCGAGTACCCGGCCGGCGGGCCGGCGCAGTGAGCCCGATCAGGTGAGGTCGTTCACCGCCCGGAGCAGGCCCATCAGGTAGCCCGTCTGATACGCCCGACTGTGGGGCGCCCAGCCTGTGTCCCAGACCATCTGTGGCGCGTGGTCGTCGATCATACAGCCGGTGAACCCGACTTCCTTGAGCGCGCGCATCACGCCCGTCACGTCGAGATCGCCATCGCCGATGAAGCACTCCGCGAACTGGTCGCCGACGCCCTGCACCTCGCGGAAGTGAACGTAGCAGATCTGGCCCCGGGGTCCGAAGTGACGGATTCCCCGGAGTACGTTCTCGGTTCCGCCCATCTCGGACCAGCAGCCGATGCAGAGATCCAGCCCCCAGTTCGGGCTGTCGACGATCCGCGAGCCGCGCTCGAACCCCTCGAAGCTGCTGAAGATGCGGGCCACGCCGCCGATCGCCGGGCCAGGCGGATCGTCCGGGTGCAGTGCCAGCCGAACCCCGGCCTCCTCGGCGACCGGGATCGCCGCTTTGATGAAATACTCGTAAGCCTCCCACATTTCGTTCTCCGTGAAGACGCGCCCGAAAGTGAGCGGCCGGTCCTTGACCAGCGCTCGGTCGAACGTCGTGACCACGGCGCCGCCGCGGCTCGGCTTCGTGCCGGTGCGGTAGAGGGACTCGGCTCGGAAGTTGTAGCCGAGGACCGGAATGCCGGCCCGCCCGATGTTCCGGATCGTCGTGAGGTAGTTCTCGAGCTCCGCGTCGCGACCGGGGAGGCCAAGCCGCACCTTGTGCCAGAAGGAATGGGGGGTGTTCTGGAACGCCTCGATGCGCAGGCCGAAGCTCTCGACCCACTCGCGCAGCCGAACCAGGTCCTCGTACTCCCAGCGGTGCTCGCCGGGCAGCCTGGCTGGCGTGGGGAACACGACGCCCTCACAACCAAGCTGCCTGACGAACCGGAAGTGCTCGTCGGTCGGGTTCGAGGGTATGCCAATCGCGACTCGCATCGTCTCTGCCATTGCCGGTGAACTCCTCTGCGTCCTATTCTGCCTCTTTTGCTGCTTTCGTGCCTTTCGCGATCCAAACTTCACCGCATCCGGGCCGCATACCGAGACGCCACCCGTGGGGTACCGGACGGCGAGTCCCTGTCGCTCTCCGCGGAGTACCTCTCCCTGTCATCCCCCCTGGGACGGCTCACAGGGTAGGTATGTGGACCACCAAGGCCGCGAAAGCGCTTGGATTTTGTGTCCTTCGTGTCTTTGTGGTGACCCCCGTAGCCCCGTAGCCCCGTTGTGCTCTTCGTGTCTTGGTGGTAGGTCCCGCGTCGCCGTGTCGCCCTTTCGCGCCTTTCGCGTTCATTTCGCGCCTTTCGTGGTCC
>JACPQP010000026.1 GCA_016190465.1 Chloroflexota bacterium | reverse complement strand
CGCCGGAGTTCCCGTCCCGTCGATGAGACGTGAAGCGCGGAGGACAGTGGTCAGAGCCATGATGCTTACCCTCGTCTCGTCATTCGCGCGCTGGCATAGTCATCGTGATCGGCGCCGCCAGCAGCATGTGACCGCGCGGCTCGGCGTGAGTGTACGGCGCGACACGGAACGAGCGCAACCCGATGGTGCGGGTTCACCCTCATTCTGATCTTCTTCTTAGTTATGAACCTTGCGCCTGGCGGCCAGTGCGTCTATAATGATGGTGCCGCGTGCCAGGGGACAGCACCACCGGCAGGGGGGATCAGGATGCTGCCCGGTCGACGATCGCTAGGTGGCGCCCTGCTTGGCGCCACGATGCTCTTGCTGTTCGCCATCCCGGTGGGCGCGCTGGCGGCCGAGTCTTCCCGTTCGCCGGCCGCGGGAGATGCCACCGCCACGCCGGCGAGGACGCCCCGCCCGCAGCAGACCCGCCAGCCGGACGCAACGCCCGTCGTCAGGGCCACCCGCATCGCCGAGCCGCCAAAGACGCCGCGGGCGTCCCGGACCCCGCAGGCCACGCCCGCGCCCCAGCGGACGCGCTTGCTCGAGGCCACGCGGACACCGGGGCCGATCCGGACGCGCGTGGCGACCCCCGCGCCGGCACAGACGAGAACCCCCGAAGCGACGCGCCCGCCGGGGTGGACCCGGACGCCCGAAGCCAGCCGGACGCCGGAACGGACGAGGACCCCTGAAGCCAGTCGCCCTCCGGAGCGGACGGAGACGCCCCGGGCGGTCCGCACTCCCGAGCAGAACCGCACACCGGTAGCCAGCCGACCGCCAGTGAGGACGAGGACGCCGGAAGCGACCCGAACGCCGGGCGGGACCAGGACGCCCGAAGCGAGTCGGACCACGGAACGGACGAGAACGCCCCAGGCGACCCGAACGCCGGTTGGGACCAGGACGCCCGAAGCCACCTGGGCTCCAGTGCGGGCGCGGACGCCACGGGCTTAATCCTCCGGGCGCACGTGTCCTTCCCAGCCCCACAGCCTGTCTGTCATTCCGAGCCCCGCAGGGCGAGGAATCTCCGCCACGGTGCGTCAAGGCCACGGCCGAGATTCCTCGCTGCGGCTCGGAATGACACCGGGGCTGCGGCTCGGAATGACAAGTGCTGAAGTGCCGCTGGGGGATCAGGTACGTAGCCAAACGTCATCAGTAGTCAGCCGCCAGGCAGAGGCTGTCCGATAGCTGCCTGGCGCTGCTGACGACTACTTACCCGTGGCCCGGAGCAGCGTCTCCTGCACCAGCAGTTCGTGGTCCAGCGTGCGGTCCGGCGGCTGCTCGCCGTGCAGCGTGGCGAGCAGCGCGACCAGCTCCCGATCGTACAGCCCCTGGCGGGTCTGCACCTTCAGCGGTACCATCTGTTCGCCGGCCGTGTAGCCATCCTGTGGTCCCTGTAGACAGAGCCGCACCGCCCGGGCCGGCTCGAAGGGCTCCATGATCGCGCTGCCCCTGGTCCCGTACACCTCGAAGCGCCGGGCCATCGGCGGGGCCTCCATCGCGGCGATGTCGACGAAGGCCATCGCCCGCTCGAACTCGAGCACCCCCAGCGTGTTATCGCTGAACCGCGGCACCTCGGGCGTCCCGTCGTTGCGGAAGAACCCGGCGACGTGGTGCGGCCGCCCCAGCAGCCAGACGATCTGGTCCAGCACGTGTCCGGCCAGGTCGTAGAAGATGCCTCCCCGGTGCCGGGCGATCACCTCGCGGGCGGGCACCGTGAGCGAGGTGGACATGTGCGCCCGGGCGCCGAACACGTCGCCCAGCAGCCCCGTGTGCACCCAGCCGGCGATGCGGCGGAACCCCTCGTGATAGCGGAACATATACCCCATCTGCACCTGCAAGCCGCGCGCCTGGGCCACTGCGACCACTTCCTGGAAGGCGGCCCAGTCGTCGCCGGCCGGCTTGTCGTACCACAGGTGCTTGCCGGCCCTGATCGCCGCTCGCGCCATCGCCAGGCTCTTGTCGTTGCGCCCCTCGATGGCAATGGCGATGGTGCGGTCGTCCCCCAGCAGTTCGTCCTCAGAGTCGTACCAGTGAACGCCCGCGTAGGCCGAGTGTCGCTGGGCGCTCGCCCGTGCCACCGGATCCGGCTCGAACACCCCGGCGAACTCGACGTCGGGGTTGCTGCGCAACGCCTGCGCCTTCCCGCTCGCGTGCCCGTGTCTGGTCCCGTATTGCGCCATCCGAATCAGCATACGCTCCCGTTCCTCCTGAACCCAACTTGCCTGAGACCTGGTCGGCTCCGGCGTCGTGCCGTACCTCCAGCCGCGCTTCCCGCACCGGTCGTTCGAGCCCAGTGCTCTCCGCGAGGCAAACTCCGCGAGGGATCTCGTCCCGCATCGCCCGAGATTCCTCGCTCGCCATGCGGCGCGTTGGTCCTCGAAAAGACAAGTGGCGGCTGGAGGACTGGTCGGTCTGATAGTACCGCATCGGGCCGGCCGTGGCTACGGCACCATGGGCAGGAACGATCGCTCGGACACTAGCGTAACTGTCGCTGCCTTGCGCGTCGGCAATGCTATCGAGTAAATTCCAGGAACAGTTCAGTTCGGGGCCCGTGGACCAAGTACGTGGCCATAAGTAGTCAGCAGCGGGTTTTTTCGGATGACGGTAGGACGTGCGGCCACTATTTCCCTTCCTCGCTTGCGGCGGGTGGCGATCTTGCTCCCTGCGGGATTCGTGCTGACCGCGGAACTCGCACTCTACCTGTTCCTCGAGCCGGCGCTCCCGCCGCCTGGCGCCCACCTGCTGACGGCGGCGATCATGATCGCTGGAGTCATCGCTTTCAGTCTCATCATCTTCCGCCTCCTCGAAGACAAGGAGCGGACGATTCTGGCTCAGGCTCACCAGGTTCGCACGCTGCACCAGATCGGGGCGGAGGTCTCAGCGCTCCTCGAAGCCGACCAGTTGATCGCGCTCGTGGTAGACCGGGCGCGCGAATTGCTGGAAGCCGACGCGGCGGGTCTGGCTCGCGTTGGCCCCGACGGCGAGACACTCTACTGGCACCACTTCGTGGCGATGGGCGAGTGCGGCCGGAGCTTCCGAGCGATCCGGCTGGGTCCGGGCGAAGGTATCGCGGGCTACGTGGTGGCGGCAGGCCAGCCCGTGGCCATCGAAGACGCCGCGTCGGGCCTCCCGCCCGGGTTCGAGTCAGCGCCGATACTGGAGTTGGAAGGCCTCCGCTCGGCGCTGGCCGCACCACTTCGCACCGGTGAGCAACGGCTGGGCGCATTGCTGGTCGCCAACCGGGCGCCGACGGTGTGGGCCAATGAAGAAGTCACGCTGCTCACCAGCCTGGCCAACCAGGTGGCGGTCGCCCTCGCCAACGCCGAACTCTACGCGCGCGCCCAGCTCTCCGCCGAGCGGTTTGAGCGCTTGATCGAGAGCTCCGGCGACGCGATCACGACGACGGATCGGGAAGGACGCATCCTCAGTTGGAACCACGCGGCGGAGGTGATCTACGGCTGGACTCGGGAAGAGGCGGTTGGCACGGTGCTCCCGATGGTACCACCAGACTTGCTGGACGACGTCAAGCGTCTGCTGCGAGGCCCGCTGGGTCGCGGCGAGGTCCTCACCAACTACGACACCGAGCGGATCCGCAAGGATGGGCGGCGCATCCCTATCGTGGTGACCGTCTCACCTATCCGGAACGCGGCCGGCGACACCGTCGCCTACCTTGGCATCTCCAGGGACACGAGCGCCCACCGCCAGCTCGAAGAACAAGAGCGCAGGCTAGCGCTCCTGGAGGACCGTGAGCGAATCGGGATGGATCTCCACGACGGGACCATTCAATCGCTCTACGCTCTCGGGTTGAGCATTGAGGCCGTGTCGCAGGTGCTCGAAGCCAACCCGCCGCTTGCCCGCGCGCGACTCGTCCAGGCGCGCGACAGCATCAACGAGGCGATCCGCGAGATTCGCAGCTACATTTTCGGGCTGCGCGCCGACGTCTTTCATGCGCAGGGCCTGGTGGCGGGCCTGGAGGGACTGGTGCAGGAGCTCAAGATCAACGCCCTGGTCGACGTCGATCTCGACCTCGCGGAGGACGCCGGGCAGGCCTTCGGCCCCGAGCGAGCCCAGGAGCTCTTCCAGATTGCCCGCGAGGCGGTGGCGAACGTGTCGCGCCACGCCGCGGCGAGCCGAGCGGGTCTTGCCCTTCATCCGACCGAGGGCTACTGGGTGCTGCGGGTTTGGGACAACGGTGTCGGCTTCGACCCGACGACCGCGCCGACCACGGGGTTCGGGCTCGGCAACATGCGTGAGCGGACGAGGCGTCTTGGGGGCGAACTCACCGTCACGAGCCGGCCCGGCGAGGGGACTGAGGTCCGACTTATCCTACCAACTGGTGGAGAGAGCAGGCACTAACCATGAGACAGGCCACGCCCCTCCGGGTGCTGGTGGTCGATGACCACGAGCTGGTACGCATCGGGCTACGTACGGTGCTGGGCGGCGCACCGGGCCTGATCGTCGTGGGCGAGGCGGGCTCGGTGGCCGAGGCCATCGTGGCCGCTCGCAAGCACCAGCCGGACGTCGTCCTGATGGATGTTCGTTTGCCCGATGGTAGCGGGGTGGAGGCCTGCCGCGAGATCCGCTCTGCGCAACCAGCGACCGCAGTGCTCATGCTGACTTCCTTTGCCGACGACGACGCGGCGCTCTCGGCCATTGTCGCGGGCGCGTCGGGGTACCTCCTCAAGCAGGCGAAGGTCCAGACGTTGCTCGACGCGATCGAGACCGTCGGCCATGGCGGATCGCTCCTCGATCCGGTCGTCACCGGGAAAGTGATGGAGCGTATACGCAGCAGCGCCGCCGCTCCCCCGCCCGGTGACAAGTTGGCCAGCCTCTCCGAAAAGGAGCGCAAGATCCTGTCGCTCATTGCCGAGGGCCAGACAAACCGTGAGATCGCCGAGACGCTCTACCTCAGCGAGCATACGGTCAAGGGCTATGTGAGTGATCTGCTGAGCAAGCTCCAGCTCCGGCGCCGCTCCGAGGCTGCGGCCTTCTTCGAGCGGCACCAGGGTAAGCCTCCTGGCTGAGCTCGTTCGGCAGGCGCCCCTGGCCGGCCAGCCGGACAGCGTCTTCTATCTGTTCGGGCGGCCGTTTTTCTCCTGCGCGCGCTACCCACTCGGGTAGCCTTTTCCGCAGGCTGTCCCTACCAATTCGAGTAGGCATCTTCCCCCCGTCCTACCGTCCCGAATCCCCCCGGACCGGTCTTCCTGGTCTCCTTGCTCTCCTCTTAAGCTAAAGAGGCAAACCGACACTGATTTCGTGAATCAAGAAAGAGGTAAGTAGGATGAAGGGACTGCTGGCCCGTGCAAGACGGGGGAATGTCACCGGCGCACGAGCGCTCGCCGCGCTCATCGCCGGGCTGGTGCTCCTGGCGGTTGCCTGCCAGAGCGGCGTGCCACGCGCCGAGTATGACCGAGTGCAAGCCGAGCTCCAGGCGGCCCAGAAGCAGATCGAGGCGATGCAATCGTTCGAGGCGACGAGGACGAACTGGCAGCGAAAGTCCAAGACCGGGTCGCTCAAGAGCAGCTTCAGCGTGGTCACCTTGCAGAGCTTTAGCGCCGGTGGACCACCGCTGGTTACTCCGAAACCCGGCGATCTGCTCGCGTATGAGAATACGGGCAAAGGGGGGCATGGGGATCGCCCAGCGGCGGAGAGGAACGCGAACAAGTCGACCCGGGTCGTCGTGATCGATGCGCGCACGAAGGAGGTCGTTGCGTCCAAGGAGCTGCCGGAGGAGCTGGCCGGGAGCGTTCACACCACGGCGCTATCCCCGGACGGTCGCTACGTCTACATCACCGGCCAGCAACTGAGCGCGAGCACCGGGCAAGCACTCGCCGATCTGTCCCAGTCGTCCGCCATGATCAAGGTGGATGCGCTGACTCTTCAGCCCCTCAAGGCGCTGCACGTGGGTGGACGTCTGCACCATGCGCAAGTTTTCGGCGACAAGTACCTCCTGATAGACACCTTTGGCCGGGCCAAGGATGGGTTGGACGTCTTCCTCCTTGACCCGGTCACGGATCAGATCGTCGGCGGCATTCGGGACGAAGACCTGGGCGGTTCCACGTACACTGCCTATGGGGACCCGAAAGGGGAATACATCTACATCCTCATGGAGCCCCTGGGCTACACCGATTCGCCGGTGACCACCGGCTACCTGGCGGCCGGTCGGTTCCGCACGGGAGACCTGCGGTGGATACAACCCTACTGGGTCGCCAAGGTCAAGGCCGACACCTGGGAAGTGGTGGCCGAGTACCCGTACCCCGCCTATCGCAGCGACTGGATCCAACTCAGCGCCGACGGCAAGTTCATGTATGTGGGAGGCGCCGGCGACGACAAGGTCGTGAAGATAGACCTGGAGACCGGCAAGGTCGTCTGGTCCCAGGCGACCGGCGCCGGTCCCTACGGGATCGAGGTCAATGCCGACAACTCCGAGGTCTGGGTGGCCGACAAGGGCGAGACGGTATCGATGTTCGGGCGCACACTCACGGTGATCAATGACAAGACTGGCCTGCACAAGAAGACCATCCCCTCTGGCTACATGATTGACCACCTGGTGCTGTCACCCGACGGGAAGGAGATGTGGGCCACGAGCAATGGGGATGGCAAGATCTACGTCTACGACACTACGACGTACGCCCTGCTGGCAGCGATCTCTCTGCCCGGGTATGGGGATGCTCACGGCCTGGCCTTCGCCCACTATGGCTCCGATGGAAAGGGGCGCGTGGTGGCGGACCAGGGCGACTTCCACGGCGGCGTTGACCCGCGGAATGGGCGTGCGCTCGCTCTCGGACGCTGACCGGTGTCCTCACTGAGAGAACGTCACGCCTCTCGCTGCTGTAGGGTAAGGTAGCGGGCGCTTCGCGCCCGCTACCTTACCCCAAACTGGAGGAGGGCGGCCACGGGGGGCCGCCCCTACGGGTGGCGGGCGCAACGCGCCCGCCACCTTACCCCAAACACCTTCGCACTGATGCGAACTGACACCATCTCCCGCCCACTCTCGCTCGCGGGCCGGCTTGCCAGCCGGTGTTCGTGGTGGCACAATACCTGCGGCGTCGCGACGTACCCCGGATCAACGCGCGAAGTCGCAAGCGTCGCGAGAGGAGAGGAAGCGATGCTGTTTGAGGATCGGGTCGACGCCGGCCGGCGACTGGCGACCAGGCTTCGGCACCTCGCCGGCGAGGAGGGCGTCGTCTTCGGGCTGCCCCGCGGCGGCGTGGTCGTCGCCGCCGAAGTCGCCCAGGCGCTGGATTGGCCACTCGACGTCGTCATTGCCCGGAAGATCGGCGCGCCGGGCAACCTGGAGTACGCTATCGGCGCGGTCGCCGAGCAGGGCGCGGTCGTGCTCAACGATGCCGAGATTCATCTGCTCGGGATCCGGCCCGAATACATCTCCCAGGAGATCCGGGAGCAAGAGCGGGAGATCGAGCGCCGGGTGCAGCGGTTCCGCCAGGGACTTCCACTCCCCGACCTGACCGGCCAGACGGCGGTCCTCGTCGACGACGGCATCGCCACGGGCTTCACGATGCGCGCGGCGGTCCAGGCGGTGCGCAACGCGCGGGCCCGCCGGGTCGTCGTCGCGGCGCCGGTCGCCCCACCGGACATCGTCCGCCGCTTCCAGCGCATCGCCGAGGAGGTCATCTGCCTGGATACTCCCGAGCCCTTCCTTGCCGTCGGCCGCTTCTACGCCCACTTCGAGCAGGTCACCGACGAGGAGGTGGCCGAGATCCTGGCCCGGGTGCGGCGGCCGGTGGCCCGGAGTAGCCGTCAGTGATCAGTTATCAGGATGACTGATCGCTACGGACTCAGGGCGTCCGCTACACCCGGAAGGTCCTGAACTGGGGCAGATAGTCGCGGTTCTGGGCGAGCATCTCGTTCACCATGTCCTTGATCTCGCCCAGCGAGAGGACCGCCGCGGTGAGCGGGTCGTGGCAGATGGCCTGGTAGACCAGGCGTGGGTTGCCGGTCAGCGCTGCCTCGACCGCCATCTCCTCGACCTGCGCGCTAAGGCCGGTCAGCGCGGCGCACTGCGGCGGCAGCGGCCCGACGTGGACCGGGCTGAAGCCCTTCTGCGTGGCGAAGACCGGCACCTCGACGCAGGCCTCCGGCGGCAGGTTGGTGACGAGGCCGGCGTTGCGGACGTTGCCGTTGAACTCGAACGGCTCGCCGCCCTGGAGGGCATTGATGATCGACGCCGCGTACTCGTGGCCGCGTCGGAGGTCGACCGGCTCCCGGAACCACTCATCGATCGTGTCGCGCCAGTTGGTCTGCCGCTCCAGGTATCGATCGAGGATGTAGGCGTGCACGCCGGGGTTCCAGCCTGTGCCGTGGGTGCAGAACTTCTCGATGAGGTCCGGCCGCTTCCGGAACCAGGCGTTGTACTCGGAGTTGTGGCCGCTGGACTCGGTGACGTAGTAGTCCAGCGCCAGGAACATCTCGTTGCGGACCTGCTCCTCGTCGTAGACCTCGGGCCGGGTGGTCACCGCCTCGCGGATGAGCGGGTAGGCGTCTCGTCCCTTCCACTCGTACCGGACGTACCAGCTCATGTGGTTGATGCCGGCGCAAGTGTAGGTGACCTCGTCCATCGGGGCGCCGATCCAGCGGGCTAGCATCCGGGCGGTGCCCTGGACCGAGTGGCAGAGGCCGGTGGCGCGCACCCTGGTCGCGCGCTGGATGGCCCGGCAGTTCATCGCCATGGGGTTGGTGTAGTTGAGCAGGTAGGCATCGGGGGCAACCTCCTCGATGTCTCGGCAGATGTCGAGCATCACCGGGATGGTCCGCAGCGCGCGAAAGATGCCGGAGGGGCCGCGGGTGTCGCCGATGTTGATGTCGACGCCGTACCGTTTGGGGATCAGGATGTCGTATTTCCAGACGTCGAGGGCTCCGGCGAGGATGGTGCAGAGCACGGCGTCGGCGCCCGCGAGCGCCTCGCGTCGGTCCATAGTCGGCGCCACCCGGGCCGGAACCCGGTTGTCGTCGATCAGCCGCTGGGCGGCGCGCTCGGCGAACGCGAGCCGCTCGGCGTCGATGTCCATCAGCGCCAGCGTGGCGTCCTGGAGCCGTGGAAACGTGAGGATGTCCCGGATGAGGTTGCGGGTGAAGCCGAAGCTGCCGGCCCCGATGAATGCGATCCTGGTCACTGTCTGCTCCCCAGGGGATGGCCAGCCACCATCCCCATCGGTCTGATTGCCGACTGGCTGCCGAATCCTACCACAGCCCGGTGTCAGGTTCAACCCCATAAAGTCAAGGGCCTTGCCCCGTCATGCACGGGGTAAGGCCCTTGACCGTCGTGAGTGGAGATGGGGGGAGTCGAACCCCCGTCCGATGGACTGAGCCAGAAACGAACTACAAGCTTAGTCGGTGATTTGAGTCTCGCCCCCCGCGGTCCCGCCGACAGATCCGCGGGGCGCCAGCCGGCATTGGCTTAGTTACTGACGCGGCCGACGCGCCTCAGCAACGCACCCCGACATTATGACGCCCGCTCCCGACCCATCGGAGTGAGGTCGGGGCAGACGTCGCCGCCTAATTAGGCAGCGAGGGCGAATTCAGAACGGTTGCCAGTTATGGCTTGCCACTTGTTTAACGGGAGGACTAGTGGCACCCCGGCTTGCCGTCGCTGACCTTCCTCCACCGTCGAAACCACGCATCCCCATATTCAGATGACAATGTACTTTGATCTCTGGGGGGCACCCCCAGGCCCCCGCCCTGACGGGTCTTTGCTCTGGGGGGCACCCCCAGGCCCCCGCCCTGACGGGTCTTTGCTCTGGGGGGACACCCCCAGGCCCCCGCCCTGACGGGTCTTTGCTCTGGGG
>JACPQP010000116.1 GCA_016190465.1 Chloroflexota bacterium | reverse complement strand
CCTCTCCCCCGGGTGGGAGAGGGGGTAGGGGGAGAGGGGGCCGCCTCTCCTACACCCTCGCGTCAAGAATCAGCGTCGCCAGCGTGCCCAGCGCCAGCGCCGTTCCATAGGGGAGGTGGGCCCGAGCCGGACGGCGGATCAGCCAGAGCGCCGCCAGCCCCGCGCCGATCAGCGCGGTGAGGAGGATGGCGCTCATCACCGCGGGCAGCCCGACGACGACGCCGACGAGCGCCGCCAGCTTCACGTCACCCATCCCGAGGGCGCCCCGGCCGGGAAAGAGCCACTCGCCGGCCACGTAGATAGCCAGGAACAAGCCACCCCCCACGGCGCCGCCGAGCAGGACCGGCGCCGGCCCCCGCTGGAGAGCGAACGCGACCGCCAACAGGGCAGTCGCCGGGGCCAGCACCCGGTTGGGGAGAAGCCGGTAGTAGACGTCAGAAAGGAACAGCAGGGCCAGGACGAGCGTCGTCACGCTGTAGAGGATCAGCGCGGTGCCGGCGAAGCGCCCGACGAGCAGCCCGAACGCCACCGCGGTTGCGCCTTCGGCAAGTGGCACCGGGATGCTGGCCGCCGCGCCGCAAGATGGGCAGTCGGTCGGCGGGCGGCCGCCGAGCAGGGGAAGAAGCGTCGCCCGACGGAGGACCGGGCCTGCGCACGTGGGACAGGCGCCGTGACCAAGAGACCGGATGGTCGGCAGCGCGAGGTAGGCGGCGCCGACCCGCGCGACGGCGCCACAGGCGAGGCCGAGCGCCATCCAGAGCGCGACGAGGTCGTTCATCGGGACCGGGCGGGCCGGGCTCCGAAGCGCTGGCGGTAGGCTCCTTCGGCCTCGACGTTGATCGGGTGCTCTGGCCGCCCATGGGTCAGGGCGGCCAGGACGTTGCGGGCGACGCCCTCTCCGAGCGCCCGCATCGCCCGCGGAGAGTAGTACGCCGTGTGCGGTGTCAGGATCACGTTGGGGAGCGTCCCCAGTCGATCAGGGCTGGTGGGTGGCTCGCTAGCGCGGACGTCCAGCGCCGCGCCGGCTAGACGGCCGCTCGCGAGCGCATCGGCCAGCGCCTCCTCGTCGACGAGCGAACCGCGACTCGTGTTGATCAACCAGGCGCTTCGCCTCATCTGGCGCAGCCGGTCGGCGCCAACCAGCCCCCGCGTCTCCGGCGTCGCCGGCAGGTGGAGCGAGACGAAATCGCTCTCGGCGAAGAGGGGGTCCAGGGCGGCCAGCTCGACGCCCGCGCTCGCCGCCGTCTCGGCCGTGAGCGACCGGGAGTGGGCCAGGATGCGCAGGCCAAACCCCCGGGCGCGTGCCGCGACAGCCCGGCCGACATTGCCGAAGCCAACCAGCCCGAGCGTCAGCCCGTGGAGTGCCCGCAATGGGTAGTCGGGGCCGCTGGCCCAGCCCGTCGCTCGGATAGCGCGGTCCAGGGGAAGGAGCTGACGACTCGCGGCCAGGATCAACGCCAGCGTGTGGTCGGCGACCTCCGGGGTGCAGAAGCCGGGCACGTTCGCGGCCCAGACGCCATACGCGGTCGCCGCGGCGACGTCGATGTTGTCGTAGCCGATGCCGTACTCGGCGACGATCCGCAGCCGCGGCGCCGCCGCGTAGACGCGCTCCGTCACGGGTGTGGCGTCGCACATGATCCCGTCGGCGTCGGCGGCGACCCGGGCCAGTTCGGCGTCGTCGCGGACCGGCCACCCCACCAGCTCGATCCCGGCTGGCGCGAGGAGCGCCTTCTCGACCTCCATCTCGGGTGACGGCGGATCGGTCGCTATGACCAGGAACTGTGCCATCGGGACCTCCATCGTCGTTCTTACCAGATGCGCCCCTGGGCGTCAATCTGTGCGCGGGGGCTGTCCAGCACCTCGCGCACCTTCTTCAGGAGAGCGGCCGGGCTGAACGGCTTCTGAAGGAAGGGGATATCCGCCGCCAGCGCGCCGTGCCGCACCACCGTGTCGTCCGTGTAGCCCGACATGGAGAGCACCCGCGTCTCCGGCCGCTGCGGCCCCAGCCGCTCCACCACCTCTCGCCCGCTCATCCGGGGCATCACCACGTCGGCGATCAGCAGATC
The DNA here is from genome assembly GCA_016190465.1 of Chloroflexota bacterium. Lineage (GTDB taxonomy): Bacteria > Chloroflexota > UBA6077 > FW602-bin22 > JACPQP01 > JACPQP01. The sequence continues at coordinate 4,803 of JACPQP010000116.1, read as the reverse complement.
GATCCGCCCGGGATACTGCTCGCTCTGTCGTAGCGCCTCCTCCCCGTCCGGTGCCTCCAGCACCGTGTATCCCTCCGCCTCCAGCGTCTGGCGGACCAGACTCCGCACCAGGTCCTCGTCCTCGACCACGAGGATGGTCTCCGAGCCGCCGACCCGCTTCGGACGCGGCGCCTGCTCCCCGACCGCGCTGGCCACGGGCCTCTCCAGGCGCGGCAGGCAGATCCGAAAGGTCGTGCCTTGCTCCGGCTTGCTCTCGACCTCGAGGTGTCCCCCGCTCTGCTTGACGATCCCGTACACCGTCGAGAGCCCCAGTCCCGTCCCCTTGCCCTTCTCCTTCGTGGTGAAGAACGGCTCGAAGAGGTGGGCGAGGACCTCGGGCGTCATCCCGTGGCCCGTGTCGCTCACCGTCAGCACGACGTGCGGCCCCGGTCGCGCGTCGACACGCCGCTGCGCCTGCGCCTCGTCGATCTCCACGTGCGCCGTCTCGATCGCGAGTGTGCCGCCCCGGGGCATCGCGTCCCGGGCGTTCACTGCCAGGTTCATCACCACCTGCTCGAGGTGGCCCCGGTCGGCCCGGACCAACGCCGGAGACGACCGGAGCCGGGTGACCAGCTCGACGTCCTCGCCGATCAGCCGGCGCAGCATCTTCTCCACCTCGGCGATGACCACGTCCAGGTCGAGGTCCTGCGGCGACACGACCTCCTGGCGACTGAACGCCAGGAGCTGATGGGTCAGCGTCGATGCCCGCTCGCCGGCCCGGGCGATCTCCTCGACCCACATCCGGAGCGGGTGGGACGGGCCCAGCTCGGCGAGCAGCAGCTCGCTGTAGCCGTTGACGAGCGTCAGCATATTGTTGAAGTCGTGGGCCACGCCGCCGGCCAGCCGCCCGATGGCGTCCATCTTCTGCGACTGGCGGACCTGCTCCTCCAGGCTCCGCTGCCGCGTCACGTCCTCGGTGATCCCGATGAAGTGGGTGACCTCCCGACCGTTCGCCCGCACCGGCGTGATGGTGGTCTTCTGCGTGTAAGGCGTCCCGTCTTTCCGGCGATCGGCGCTCTCGCCTTCCCAGATCTGCCCGGACACGAGCGTCCCCACGATCTGCTCGTGGAAGGACAGGTCGTCTCCCGTGGGCCGGCCTGTCCAGATCGGCTGGCCAACGACCTCCTCGGCCGAGTATCCGGTCAGCCGGGTGAAGGACGGGTTGACCCACTGGACGACGCAGTCGCGGTCGAGGATCACGATAGCGTTGGCCGCGGCCTCCATCGCGCCGAGGCGCAGCCGAAGCTGCTGCTCCGCGCGCCGGCGCTCGGTGACGTCGTCGACGGTGACGACCGCGCCCGTCGTGGCGCCCGCGCTGTCGTGCAGCGGGGCTATATTGACTGAAACCGTGATCTTCCCTCCATCAGCGCGCTCGATCGTTCGCTCGACGCCGTGGAGGGGCTGACCGGTCTGGACGATCCGGGCGAAAAGCCCGCGATCCATCGGAACGGGCTGCCCCTCCGGAGTGGACACTTTCCAGCTCGGGTCGTCGTACCGCCGCGAGACGATGGCGTCGTGGGGCAGCCCCAGAAGGCGCTCCAGGGCAGCGTTGACCTGAGTGATCTGGCCCTCGCGGTCGACGATGGCGACACCCTCCGGAACCGTCTCGATGATCCGCGCCAGGCGGCTCTCGCTGTCGCGCAGCTCGAACAGCGTGCGGGCCAGCGCGAGCGCCTGACCGATCTGGCTCCCGGCGGCCCGGGCGAAGGACCGCCACTCCTCCGCCTCGTCGCGACTCGCGAACACCAGCGCCAGCGCGCCCAGCCGCTCGGCGCCCGACCGGAGCGGAGAGATCACCAGCGACCGGCCGCCCAGCTCTCGCAGCAGCGCCGCCGCCCGGTCCACGGGCACCGCCGGGGAGGGGATGACGATCGCCTCCCCTCCCTCGATCGCTTGCTGGAGCAGATCGGCCAGGCTCTCTTCGCGTTGTCCCAGGAGCGAGTCCGGGTAGCCGACCTGGGCGCGCCGCACCAGGCGTCCATCCGGCTCGCGCAGGAAGGCGACGCCCAGCGAGATCCCGGCCGCGCCGACGCACCGGGAGACCAGCTCGTCCAGGACCCCGTCGATCGTCGGGCTCCCCCGGGTCGCGTCGGCCAGCCCGGCGAGGATCGCGAGCTGCGCCTCGTGCCAGGCCACCCGCCGAGCCAGCCCGGCGCTGAGGCTGGCCTGGCGCTCGAGCTGCCGGATGGCCCGGTCGGCGTACTCCTCCACGCGCAGCTCGGCGGGCCGGGCCGTCGCCGGCGGCTCCCCGCTCAGGCTCGCGAGGAGGGCCTCGCCCACCTTCTGGAGGTCCGGCGTGCGGGCGACAAGAGCGCTGGCCCCGGCGTCCCGGGCCAGCCGGCGGTCTCCCTCCTCGAAGTAAATCGCCGAGACCAGCACCACGGGGACGCGCGCGAGCACGGGATCCTGCCGCACCGCCAGGCAGAGGCGGAACCCGTCGAGCCGTGGCATCAGCACGTCGCTGACGATGGCGTCGGGCGGGGAGCGCCGGGCCTGCTCGAGCGCGCTCGCTCCGTCGGCGGCCGTGTCGACCTGAAAGCCCATCTGCTCCAGGTGGATCCGCAGCAGCTTGAGCGGGATCGGGTCGTCCTCGACCGCCAGGACCCGCCGGCCCACGCCGGGCCACTCCCGGCTCGTCGCCGTCGGTCGGACGTAGGCGCGGACCAGCTCGGCGAGCCGCGAGGGCTCGACCGGCTTGAAGAGGTAGTCGGTGAACCCGACCTGGAGGCTCCGGGCCTGCTCCACTCGGGACAGGAACCCGGAGAACGCCAGGATGGGGACGTCACCACCTGGTAAGGCGCGCAGGCGGCGAAGCAGCTCGAACCCGTCGACGTCGGGCAAAACCAGGTCCTGGAGGACGAGATCGGGTCGGCGCTCGGCCATCACCGCGACGGCGGTCCGTCCGTCGCTGGCCTCGACCACGGCGTAGCCCTCGGCCTGGAGCGTGACCCGGACGAGCTTCCGGGTGATCGGGTTGTCGTCGACGATCAGGATGACGGGTGCAGCCACGGCCTCATCCCCTTCCCGCGCGCGCGTGCGCAGCTCGTCGGGCAGCCGGGGCTGCCCCCTCTCCCCCTACCCCCTCTCCCACCCGGGGGAGAGGGGGAGCCGCCGCCGCCCTGCCCGGGGTGACCTAACCCCCCAGCCCCCTCCCCGTCGCGGGAAGGGGGAGCCGCCGCCCCCCTCCCCGACACGGGGAGGGGGGCAGGGGGGAGAGGTCCCTCCGGCCCCTGCACTATTGTACTTCCCCATCGAGGCGACGGGCGATCATTCCTGAGGGGGCTCGGGTCCGGAATGTCCGCCCTCTCCCCCAACCCGCGGCAGCACTGCGTGGAACACGCTGCCCTGGCCCGGCACGCTGCGCACGCCGACCGCGCCGCCCTGGGCCTCGACGATCTGCTTTGTCAGGGAAAGACCCAGGCCGGTCCCGGGGTACTCGCTGGCCGCGGCGGGGTCGATCTGCTCGAACTCCCGGAAGAGCCGCCCCTGGTCCTCGGGCCGGATGCCGATGCCGGTGTCCTCCACGTCCAGACGAAAGTGCTTCGGGCCCTCCGGCCTCACCCGGACCCACACGCGCCCGCCTTCCGGCGTGAACTTGATGGCGTTGGAGAGGTAGTTGTAGAGCACCTGCTTCAGCCGAACCGGGTCGGAGACCACCTCGGCGAGCGTCGGATCGACCTCCGTCTCGACATGGATCAGCTTCTGGATGGCCAGGGCGCGGACGATGCCCTCGACCTCGCCCACCACCCTGGCCAGATCGAGGGGTTGGGGCCAGAACCCCATCTTTCCGGATTCCAGCTTCGCCAGGTCCAGCATGTTGTTGACGAGCTGGGCCAGGTGGCGGGAGCTGACGAGGATGTCGCCGACGTACTCCCGGATCTCCTCGGACATCGGCCCGAGCTTCCCCTCGCACAGGAGCTGGCTGAACCCGATGATGGAGTTGAGTGGAGTCCGCAGCTCGTGGGACAGGCCGGCGAGGAACTCGCCCTTGCGGCGGTACAGGGCCTCGACGTGCCGGCTCTGAAGCTCCAGCTCCGCGTTCTTCCGCCGGAGCTCCTCGGCCTGCCGCCGGATCTCCTCCCGCTTTCGGAAAAGCTCGACGAAGACCGCCACCTTGGCGCGGAGAATCTCGGGCTGGACCGGCTTGAGGAGGTAATCGACGGCGCCGAGCGAGTAGCCACGGGCGACGAACTCGTCGCCGGCGTAGGCGGCGGTGAGGAAAATGATCGGCGTGTCGCGCGTCTGCTCCCGCCCGCGGACGAGCGCCGCCGTCTCGAACCCGTCCATCCCGGGCATCTTCACGTCGAGCACGACCACCGCGAACTCGTCCAGGAGGAGGTGCCGCAGCGCTTCCCGCCCCGCCCCGGCCTTGACCACAGCCGTGCCGAGCCCCTGGAGGATCGCCTCCATCGCGACCAGGTTGGCCGGCTCGTCGTCGACCAGGAGGACCTTGACCTTGCGCTCTGTCGTTTCCATCGCATCATCTCCCGTCAGGTGCCGCTCACTATGACCCGGGACCGGGGCTGCCCTCACCCCGGCCCTCTCCCACGGGGAGAGGGAGAAGCCCGCCGGCGCCCTGCGCTCCCGGCCTCAGACGCCGACACCCGACCCCTGGCACCCATCGCCCCCTTGCCCTGGCTCACAGGGGTAGGTATCGGCGGGGAGGGTGCTCGGCGACTGAAGTCGCGAGCTACCGTTACGAAGCCCGCCTTCGCGGGCTAACCCAGTCGGCGCAGGCCGACTTCGTAACGGTAGCCCGCGACT
>JACPQP010000115.1 GCA_016190465.1 Chloroflexota bacterium | reverse complement strand
CGAAGCGCTGCCGCCGCTTGTCGCGAACACGGCTCTCTTCGCCGTCGGAACTGCCGCCGGCATCTCCTGGCTGGCCACGTCGCCCTTCCGGACGGCGCTGGACTGGCTCTGGTCCTCCTACGCGCAGCTCGTCGCCATGTCCGAGCAGATGCGCGACCGTCAGGGTGAGCTGGGGCGGCTCTCCAAGAGTCTCACCGAGGCCTGCGTCCGGCTGGAGCAGATGAACCGCGAGCTCGATCGAGCGCGTCAGGCGGCAGAGGAGGCGCGGCGCCTCAAGGCCGAGTTTGCCGCGACGATCAGCCACGAGCTGCGCACCCCACTCAACCTCATCATCGGGTTCAGCGAGCTCATGGTCGTCTCGCCGGGCAGCGCCTACGGGAGCGGCCTGCCCGAGAGCTACCGCGGCGACGTCGAGGCGATCTACCGCAACGCCTGCCAGGTGTCCAGCCTGATCGACGACATCCTCGACCTGAGCCAGATCGACGCGCACCGCATGGCGCTGCAAAAGGATGCCGTCTCGCTCCCGCGCATCGTCGACGAGGCCACCGCCAGCGTGGGCACGCTGTTCGAGCAGGAGGGGTTGAGCCTGACAGTGAATCTGTCGCCGGAGCTGCCGCTCCTGCACGCCGACCCCACGCGGGTCCGGCAGGTGCTCATCAACCTGCTCACCAATGCCCTCCGCTATACCGACACGGGAGGCGTCGCCATTGGCGCCGAGCGCGATGGCGGCGAGGTGGTGGTCTCGGTGACGGACACTGGGGTGGGGATCTCCTCGGCCGACCTGCCGCGCGTCTTCCACGAGTTCCAGCAGTTCGGGTCCGGCCGACGGCGTGGCCGCTCGGGCCTGGGGTTGACCGTGAGCAAGCGCTTTGTCGAGATGCACGGCGGCTCCATGTGGGTGACCAGCACACCGGGGAAGGGGAGCACGTTCTCCTTCTCGCTGCCTGTCTCTGAAGGGGTCGTCGCGACCGCGACGGGCCGGAACTGGAGGCTTCCCGCGGACGATCCGCGGACTCGGCGCAAGCACTCGGTGGTCGTGCTCGACGAAGACAACGAGGTCGCGCGGGTCTTCTGCCGCTACCTTGACGACTACGAGGTGATCGGAGCGACCCGCTCCGACCAGGCCCGGCAGATGCTGAGCGAGGGCAGCGCGCGGGCCATCGTGGTGGGCTCGCCCCGGATGGCGGCGGAGTGGCGCCGGCTGGTGGAGGCTCAGCCGGAGTTGCGATCCCTGCCGACCCTCAGTTGCGCCCTGCGCACGCGGCGGGAGATCGCCCAGGACCTGCGGGTCGCCGGTTACCTCGCCAAGCCCGTCACCCGCGAGCAGGTGCGCACGGCGTTACGACAGCTCGGTCGGCCGATCAACAGGCTCCTGATCGTCGACGACGATCCGGAGATGGTGAGCCTGCTGGCTCGGATGTCGCGGTCGCTGTTCCGGCGCTGCCAGGTGCACCGGGCGCACGGCGGCGAGGAGTGTCTCCGACTGATGCGCGAGTCCCGCCCCGATGTGGTGCTACTCGATCTGATCATGCCGGACGTCGACGGCTACACTGTCCTCGAGGCGATGCGGGACGACGCGAGCCTGACTGACATACCGGTGGTCGTGGTGTCGGCCAAACGGCCCGGCGATGATGCGGTGGTGATCCGCCACTTCGAGGTGAGCCGGGACAGCGGCCTATCCGTAGCCGAGCTTATGGACTGCGTGAAGGGCTGTCTGGATGGGCTGCTGACATACTCGGGCCCGAGAAGCAACGATCAAGGGCACTCAGCAGCCGCTGTCTCGTGACCGGTTTGGACAGATAGACTTCGATGCCCAACGATCGGGCGATCGGCCCCTCGGCCAGGACGGAACAGACGATGATCGGGATGCCGCTCGTCTCCGGCTGCTCGCGGAGCCGCTGGACGATGTCCCAGCCATCCTGGGTCGGCATCAGCACGTCGAGGATGATGACGTCCGGCTGCGCCGTCCGCGCCAGGTGAAGCGCCGCGGGCGCGGTCCGGGCGTGGATCGCCCGGTAGCGAGAACCCGCGAGGTACCGCCCCAGCAGGCGCGGCATGTCGGGGTCGTCGTCGATGATCAACACGGTCTTCCGCTGCCCCGAGGGGAGGGTCACATTGAGGTACAGGCTTCTCGTGGTGGTCTGCCCCCGGTCAAGAGCGCCTCCCGCCGCTTCGGCGAGATACCGGGCCGACGTCAGCACCGTCTCCGCCTCGCTGGACTCGCGGCCCACCGGAGGATCCCCCGGTTCGACGAGGAGGTGCAGACCGACGCCGGCGGCGGACTCGCTGGCCGAGAGGACCGACACCGCGCGCGGGGCCACCTCGGCCGCGTAGCTGAGGATGCTCAGGAGCAACTGACGGAGGACCGTGCGACTTGTGGCAACGTACAGCGGAGCAGGGGGCAAGGTCAGTTCGACGCGCATCGCCCTCGTCGCCGCGAGGCTCTCGACAAGCCCGCGGATGCTTTCGACCGTCTCCTGTAGCTCGGTGCTCTGCTCGGTTGCTTCCAGCCCCACCCGCACCACCTCGGCGTCAAGGCCGGCCGGTGTCGCTCGCTCCTCGCCGCTGTCAACTGGTTCCGGACGCCGTATGGCCGCCACCCTGGTCTTCGGGCCGGGGGCGTCCAGGGCGCGGTACGTATCCCACAGGGTCGAAGCGACGGCCCCCAGCGCTTCCGTGTGCTCCCGCCGGGCCTGGCGCACGCTGATCCCCAGTTCTCTGGCGATGCTCTCGTGGCCGATCCCCTCCACGTACCGCAGGACGAGGTAGCGGTACTGCCGCCAGGCGGGCGAGACGGCGGGCACGCCCCGCGGCGGCCGGACATGCTCGATGGCCTCGAGGAGAATCGGGTGGAGCGACCGGCCGCTCCCCTCTGGCGAGCGTCCCGTGAGCAGCTCGGCCAGTGGGTGAGCGCGCAGATACGGCCGGTCGTAGAGCCTGCCGAGGGCCTCGCGGACGTACTGGTCGAAACTCGCTCGGTCGATCACGGCCTGATTGTAGCACAGCCGGGCGGCGGGCACTGCTCGTACGACAGGCGGCCGCATGGCCGATTCTGGCCGATCTGTGGCCGACCGGCGCGTGACTTCACCTGGGCGGTGTGCTAAATCATGCAACATGACCGGCAGGATAGGAGCACCTGGTCCACCCGTTGCGGCCTCCGGTCCCCGCGTGGTCAAAACAGTCCGGCGCTCACTGCGCTGCCCAGGACGGACGTATCTCATGTCGCTGGAGCCGGCGAGCGGGGAGCACGCCCGGTGCCGGATCACGAGGTCCGCGCGGCCCGAGTCGGCGAACGGGTGAACCGGGTGCTCGACAGGCGAAGCCCGGGAGATCGAACCCGAGAAGTGAAAGGAGAAGGAGACAGATGGCCAAACCGCGATCGCAGTCCTCGATCAGGGGCAGGAACCGGCGAGCGTTTCTGATCGCCGGCAGTCTGGCGACGCTGGGCACCGTCCTGGGCGCCTGCCAGCAGCCGGCCCCGACACCTACGCCGGTGCCGGCGCCCAAGCCGGCCGCCCCAGCGCCGGCCGCCCCGGCGCCCACCACCGCGCCAGCGCCCAAGCCTGCCGCTCCGGCGCCCGCCCCGACGCCCACCCCCGTGCCGGCGGCGAAGCCCGCCACGAGCCAGGCGCCGGTGACTCTCGTCCACAGCGCCTGGGGCGCCCTCGACAGCCCCTGGGGCAAGTACAACCAGCACTACAAGGACAAGCTCAAGG
>JACPQP010000146.1 GCA_016190465.1 Chloroflexota bacterium | reverse complement strand
GTCGGTGGGCACGCCCTCGGCTTCAACTATGGCAGTCTCGGCATCGGGTGTATCGGCGACTACTCGGTGAATCGGGATCCGCTCCCCCTGGCGATGAAGCAGTCGCTAGCTCGCCTCATCGCCTGGCAGGGGCAATATGTGAATCCCCACGGCAGCACCTATTTCGTCGACGGCAACTATCCGAACCTCTGCGGCCACCGCGACGTGAACGCCACGACCTGTCCGGGCGATACCCTGTATGCGCACCTCCCCGGGCTGCGCGGCGACGTCCTCTGGAACCTGGACGGAAGGGTGCCGACGCCGGCCGGCCAGATCACCGGCGTCCGGTTCCGGCCAACCACGATCCTCTCCTCCGTGAGCGCACAGTCGCTCAACGAGACCATCGTGGTCGAGGTGACGGTGCGCAACGTTGGCACCGGGATCATGGTGACGCAGCAGCCGGCCCCGGGGATGCTGTACCAGGAGTCCGAGAGCTACAAGAGTCGCGGCTACGCCGAGATCCGCGAAGCGTGGCGCGTCGGCGTGGAGATCTCACCGCCGGGGCCGATCGGCGGTATGGATCACCCCTATCGCTGGGGCCTGCCGGACGCGCTGGAGCCCGGGCAATCGGCGACGATCGTCGGGCAAGTGAGGCTGAGGGAGCGGCGTTCACGCCAGATCTGGGCGGGTCTGGTTCAGGAGTTGCAGGCGTGGACCGAGGCGCAGGCGGGGATGGCCGACATCGCCATCGTCGCCCCCCGCTCGACGATCTTCTTGCCGGGCGTCGGCTCGTAAACGGTAACCATCTTCGTCCAGAGGGGCCGCCCTCACCCCCTACCCCTCTCCCACGGGGAGAGGGGCCCCGCAGGAGCGCGGGTCAGCCAGAGGGCCAGAACGGTTTGACAGCCCGCGAACCCCTGTGCTAGCATCATCCGCACTGGCCGTACGGCTTGCTGGGCGCCTTGATTCGGCGGCTGGGCAGACGGTAACCGCAGATGAACGCCGCCCTCACCCCCTACCCCTCTCCCCCGGGGACCAGATCAGGAACGGCAGCGAGGGGTGAGGGCGGCCCCTATCTGCGTGTCTCTGCGTTCATCTGCGGTTTCCGACTCCGTGTCCCTGGAGCCCAGACAGCTTCACTATAGACTTCTTCACAAAGGAGACGTCACGCGATGGAAGAGGCGCTGCGCGCGACCCAGGGAACGATCGAAGCGCTGATGAAGGAGGAGCGGCAGTTCCTCCCGCCGCCGGACTTTGCCACCGGAGCGAACGCCCACGACCCGGGCGTTTACGCGCAGGCCGCCGAGGACCTCGCCGGCTTCTGGGGTGAGCAGGCGAAGACCCTCGACTGGATGGAGCCGTTTGACCAGGTGCTCGAATGGAATCCGCCGTGGGCCAGGTGGTTTGTCGGCGGCAGGCTGAACGCGAGCGTCAACTGCGTCGATCGGCACATCCGGACCTGGCGGCGCAACAAGGCCGCGATCGTCTGGGAGGGAGAGCCCGGCGAGGAAAGGGTCCTCACCTACCAGGACCTCTATCGCGAGGTGAATCGGACGGCGCTCGCCCTGAAGGCCCTGGGCGTCCAGAAGGGCGATCGGGTGGCGATCTACATGCCAATGATCCCCGAGCTACCGATCGCTATGCTCGCCTGCGCCCGCGTCGGGGCCACTCACGGCGTCATCTTCGGCGGGTTCAGCCCCGAGGCCATCCGCGACCGAGTCAACGACTGCCAGGCAAAGCTCGTCATCACCGCCGACGCCGGCTACCGGCGTGGCAACATCGTTCCGCTCAAAGCCAACACCGACCGGGCGCTAGACGGCTGTCCGAGCGTCGAGCACGTCCTGGTGGTCCGGCGGGTCGGCGAGCGGGTCCACCCCATCCACATGCACCACCCTCGTGACGTCTGGTGGCACGAGGCGCTCGACCAGCTCCAGGAGCGCTACTGCCCACCCGAGGCCCTCGACAGCGAGCACCCGCTCTATATCCTGTACACCTCGGGCACCACCGGCAAGCCGAAGGGCGTGCTGCACACGACCGCCGGCTACCTCCTCGGCACCAGCTTGACCCACAACTGGATCTTCGACCTCAAGGAGGAGGACATCTTCTGGTGCACCGCCGACATCGGCTGGGTCACCGGGCATAGCTACATCGTCTACGGCCCGCTCTGCAACGGGGCGACGACGGTGATGTACGAGGGGGCGCCGGACTACCCCGACCGCGACCGGTTCTGGGCGATCGTCGAGAAGTACGGCGTGACGATCCTCTACACGGCGCCGACGGCGATCCGCTCGTTTATGCGCTGGGGCACCGAGTACCCCGCGCAGCGGGATCTCTCCAGCCTGCGCCTGTTGGGCACCGTCGGCGAGCCGATCAACCCCGAGGCCTGGATGTGGTACCGCGAGCACATCGGGCACAATCGCTGCCCGATCGTCGACACGTGGTGGCAGACCGAGACGGGCATGATCCTCATCACCCCCCTGCCGGGTCTCGTGACGCTCAAGCCGGGCTCGGCGACGCTCCCGTTTCCGGGCGTGGTCGCCGACGTCGTCGACGAGCGCGGCGACTCGGTGCCGGCGAACACCGGCGGCTATCTTGTCCTCAAGCAGCCCTGGCCGGCGATGCTCCGCACGATCTGGGGCGACCCGGATCGGTACGTCGCGAACTACTGGAGCCGGTTCCCCGGGATCTATTTCACCGGCGACGGCGCTCGCCGCGACGAGGATGGCTACTTCTGGCTGCTCGGCCGCGTCGACGACGTGCTCAACGTGGCCGGCCATCGCATCGGGACGATGGAAGTCGAGAGCGCGCTCGTCAGTCACCCGTCCGTGGCCGAGGCCGCGGTCATCGGCATCAGCCACGAGATCAAGGGGCAGGCGCTGGCGGCGTTCGTCACTCCTCGCGGCGGCGTGAAAGCGAGCGACGAGCTGGCCCAGGAGCTGCGCCAGCACGTGGCGACGAAGATCGGCCCGATCGCCCGACCGGACCAGATCTTCTTTACCCTGGAGCTGCCCAAGACGCGTAGCGCAAAGATCATGCGCCGGTTGCTCCGCGACATCGCCGAGGGTCGGGTGCCCGGCGATACCACCACGCTCACCGATCCGACCGTGCTCGCTGAGATCCGCCGGCAGTACGAGGAGCGGGAGGGGTAGTTGTACCTCACTGTGCCGTCGCGGTCGGCGCCGCCACCCCCGGCACCTCGGGCGGCGACGAGCGGCCGAAGGCGGCGTAGTGGACGACGACGCAGCCAAGCAGACAGATGGCCGCCACGATGAAGACCGGCGCGTAGCCCCAGCGGACGATGGTGGCGCCAGCCCCCGCGCTCGCCACTGCCCACGCGGCGTTCCAGCTCAGCGTCCGAATCGCGGCGACGCGGGCGCGCAGATAGTCGGGGACGCGCGAGAGCGTGAAGGCGCTGTCCAGTGGCTGGGTCAGGCTCACCAGGGCGACGCGGAGGACGTAGGCCGCCGCCCCGGCGCTGAAGCTCGCCGCCAGGAGTGGGAGCAGGGTGGCTGGCACCGCGGCCAGCCGAGCCAGCGCGATGAGCCGAACGGTACCAAGCCGGGCGCCAATCGCCGGTCCGATCAGGCTCACCGGCGCCATCGCCGCCGCCCCAACCGCGTAGACGGCGCCAACGGCCTGGGACGATGCGCCGGTTTGCTCGTGCAGGTAGACGTTGAAGAAGGGAACGACCAGGCCGGTCGAGGCGGCCAGCAGCCCGGCCGTGGCTGCCATCGCGATGAGCTCCCGACGCAGCACCGATGGTGTGGTCACCACGAGTGGCGCCGTTGCCCCGTCCCCCTGTCCCCCCTCTCCGCGTCGGAGAGATGGACGGCCCTCACCCCCGACCTGTCTCCCAATACTGGGAGAGGGGGTGCCAACCTCACCCCCCGGCTCCCTCTCCGTTACCGTCGAGGGGGCGCTAACCGCACCCCCAGGCCCCCTCTCCGACAACGGCGAGGGGGTGCCAACCTCGCCCCCAGGCCCCCTCTCCGTTGTCGGCGAGGGGATGCCAACCTCACCAACCGGCCCCCTCTTGGTGAACGGAGAGGGGGTGCAGGGGGTGAGGTCTTCCGGCGGGCGGTCGGTTGCCGCGAGCATCGCGATCGACCCCAATCCCGACATCGCCGCCCCAAGAAGCAGGGCAGCGCGGTAACCCGCAGCGCCGGGATCCGCGCTGGCCGAGACAAGGCCGGGTAGCAGGCCGCCGACCGTGCTGCCCAGGACTGTCCCCAGCGAGAGGACCGCGAAGCTGACCGCAAAGGCGCGTGGGTGGTCGCCCGGACTCGCGTTCTCCATCAGGTAGGGGGCCATCGGCACGAAGATGAACGCCTGACACGCGCCGATGGTCAGCATCGCCGCCACGATGGCCACCGGGCTGGTCCCGGTGACCGCGACGACCCCGCCGACGGCCAGGCCGGCCGTCGCGGCGATCAAGCAACGACGCGCGCCATATCGGTTCGAGGAGGCGCTGGCCGGCAGCGCCGCCGCGCCGATGGCCAGGGTGTTGGCAAACGCGACGAGGCCGAGGAAATCCTCCCGGTGGCCGAGCGCGACCAGGTAGAGGTTGAGCGTCAATGCCTGGACGCCGATGCCGACGAACACGGCCAGGTTCTGAGCGAAGAGTAACCAGACGTTGCGCGAGAACGACACGCGCGCTAACTCCCCTGCGCCCGGCGGTAGACCGCGAGCGTCCGCTGGGCGATGCAGTCCCACGAGAAGTAGTCGGCCAGCAAGCGCGCTTCGGCCGCCAGCGCCTCTCGCTGGGCGGGGTCGGCCAGAAGTTCGTCGAGAGCAGCCGTGAGCGCGGACACGTCGCCGGGCGGGACGAGCCGGGCGGAGAGCCCGTCGACGAGCGCCGGCTCGTCGGCAAAGCGAGGGCAGGATCGGGTCCGGGTGGTGACGATCGGTAGCCCGTGCGTCAGCGCCGCGATCAGCGTCCCGTGCCGGAAGCTTGCCCCTTCGCGAAACGGCAGCGCACACAGGTCCAGCGCCTGCAAGTTGTGCGACACCTCCTCGGCTTCCGTAAACCCCGTCCAGGTGACGTGGCCACGCAGCTCGGGCGTGTCGGCTGCCGCCCGAATCGCCTGGTCGTACCGACGGTCGGACGCGGCGCTCTCGCCCCCCGCCCCACCCACCATCACCAGCCGCACCCGGCGCCCCTTTCGCCGCAGCTCGCGGAGCGCCTGAAGCAGCAGGTCAACCCCCTTGCTTGGAGTGAGGAAGCCAAAATAGCCGATGACCAGCTCATCCCGAGCGACGCCCAGTCGCTCCCGGACGGCGCGCCGGCGGGTGTCGTCCGTCGGCAACACGGGGATATTGCTGCCGATCGGGATGAGCGTGAGGTGCCGGCGGTCCACCGCGTGCAGTCGGCTGGCATCCTCGGCGTTCGTGACGATGGTGAAGTCGGCGCTCGCCGCCAGGAGATCGACCACGAGGCGACGCAGAGGTCCGGCCTTCGGGAAAAGGTAGGGCACACGCAGGTCGTGGAAGGTCACCACGATCTTCGGCCGGCGTCGCCGGAGGCGGGCCCGGAGTGGCCAGAGCGCCACCGCCGGGTGCAGGTCGTAGGCGCCGGCCTGGTACTGGATATGGATGATCTCGGGCGAGGCTTGCTGGCGTGCCGCTTCGATGGCAGCCCAGCAGCCGAAGTCCCACTTCGCGACCCTCGGGACGACGCGAGCCGGGGTGGACGGGGCGACGGGGCGTGTCGGCGACGGGGCGGCCGGGGCCGGGCTCGCCCCGTCGCCCCGTCGCCCCGTCGTCCCGTCCACCCCGGACGCCCGGGTGGACGTCAGCACCGTCGCCGATACGCCGCGCTGTGCCAGCGCCCCACCAAGCAGCGCGGTGTAGTCGCCGACCCCGCCGGCCATCGGTGGGTACTCGCCCGTCACCAGGCAGACGTTCATCCGGATGGGCACCAGTGGAAGAGACCGCAGATGAACACAGAACTCATGGCTCATAACTCCCGAGATGGTGCAGTTGCCACCGGGCAACCTGCCCGAGCATGGACAGCCGCTCGCGTCGGAGCTGTCGCTTGTGGCCGATCGCGAGCTTGGCCCCCTCTTCGGCGAGCTGGTACAGCGTGGTCGCCAGCAGAAAGGCCCGAAGCGCGATCTCCCAGCGGCGGCCAAAGTACTTGCCGGCGTAGCGGCACTTGCTCTCGTTGAACACGACGTTCCGGCGGGCGACGTTCTGCGCGCTGCTGCGCGCCTCGTGGTGCACGACCACGGCCTCCGGCAGGTAGACGATGCGCCAGCCGGCATCCTTGATCCGGTGGCACCAGTCCACCTCCTCGCTGTACATAAAGAACCGCTCGTCCAGGAACCCGACCCGTTCGATCGCCTCGCGGCGGACCAGCAGGCACGCGCCGATGAGCCAATCGACATCCTGAGTCACGTCGTCTGGCCGGTCGACGACGGAGAAGTCGGCGAGCAACCCGAGCCGCGGCAGCCACCGCTGCACGACGGTGCTCTCGACGAAGAGGGTCGCCAGCGTCGGAAAGCGACGCCGCGATGGCTGCACATCCCGCTCGGGGTATCGCAACCGCGGCCCGACGACGCCGACGGACGGCGAGCTGTCGGCACAGGCGACCAGGCGTCCGACTGCGCCCGGCTCGACCTCCGTGTCCGGATTGAGCAGAAGGACGTAGCGCCCGCCACAATGCCGCAGGGCCTGGTTGTTCGCCCGGACGAAGCCGACGTTCTCGGCGTTGGTGATCAGTTGGACCCGGGGGAATGCGCCGGCGATCCGGCTGGCGCTGCCGTCCGTCGAGGCGTTGTCGACGACGAACACCTCGGCCGAGAGCCCGCTCCGTGCCAGGTCATCGTGCAGCGTGGCCAGGCACCGCAGCACCAGCGTCCCGACGTTCCAGTTGACGATCACGATGGACAGGTCAACCACTGGCGCCCCGCTCGTCAGTCATCACCGCCGCTTGCGGCTTGGCGGATTCTCGGGGCGAACCCGGTGTTCGCCCTGGCCGGAGGCAAACATAAGGTTCGCCCCTACTGAGAACGGCCGGTGGCAACATACTGCCGGACGGCGCTGGCGAGCAACCCGGTCACCCCTGACGCCAGGTAGGTGAACCCTCGGGCGATGAGCGCCTTCGCCGCGGCACCATCGCGAGCGATGGTACCCGCCGCCTTACCGGACGCGATGATCTCGTTCTTGACCCGCTCGATCGTCTCAGCGACGACCGGGTGGTCGAACTGCCCCGGGTAGCCCAGCGAGTTCGAGAGGTCGGTCGGGCCGATGAAGACGACGTCGACCTCGGGCACGCTGAGCATCTCCTTGACGTTGCGGACGCCTTCGACGGTCTCGACGTGGGTGATGAGAAGCATCTCCTCGTTGGCCTGCTTCACGTAGCTCGCGAACGAGCCGCGAAGGCCGTAGTCGGCCGCGCGCACTCCCGCCAGCCCGCGTCGACCGATGGGCAGGTACTTCACCGCCTGGACTGCTGCCTGAATGTCGGCCAGCGTGTTGGTCATCGGGAGCTGCACTCCCATCGCGCCGATGTCGAGGTAGCGCAGGATGACCTGTTGGACATTCTGCGCCACGCGGATGATGGGAGTGATGCCGGCAACCTCGGCCGCCCGGATCATATGCTCGCAGGTTTCCGGGTCGAGCGGGCCGTGCTCGCCGTCAAAGATGATGAAATCGAGTCCGGCGATGCCGCAGACCTCGACCGCGGTGGGCGAGTTGAAGTTGATGAACGCCCCGAGGACCGGCTGGCCCGCCTTGAGGCGCGCCTTGAGCGAGTTCTGTCGCAAAGTGATCCTCCCTTCTGGTACTCGTCGCGGTGCCACGGGGATAGTCTAGGCGATACCAGGGAAAGCGTCAACCGCGCTTCCTCCCGAGGGGGTGCACGGCGTGAGCCAGGGATAGCCTCTCCTCCCACCCCCCCCTTCCCCGACGCGGGGAGGGGG
>JACPQP010000123.1 GCA_016190465.1 Chloroflexota bacterium | reverse complement strand
GTGGACTACTACGGGGAGCGCAGCGGGGGGTACTACTACGCGAAGCGGGCCTGCGCCCCACTCCTGGTGTCGTTCAAGCGGGTGCCCTACGGGGCCGAGGTCTGGGTCACCAGCGACCGCCCCGTTGAGACCGGGGAGCGCCGGGGCACGCTGAAGGTGAGCCTCGGGAAGTTCGGCGGCGACATCCGGTGGACTCGGACGCAGCAGGTTTCGATCCCCGCCAACGGCTCGCGGGCAGCGCTACGGATCGACTTCCGGGACCTCCCCCGGATCAGGGACACGGCGCAGCAGTTCCTCGCGGCAGAGCTGGCGGCGCCCGGCGAGGCGACGAGCGAGAATGTCTTCTTCTTCCAGCCGCTGCGCACCGTTCGGCCGCCGACGGCCAGCCTGCGGGCCAAGGTGGTGGCGACGGCGCCGGGCCAGGCAAAGGTGCGAGTCTCCACCGATCTGTTCGCCCGCAACGTCTCCCTCCGGCTCCCTGGAGCGCGATTCGACGACAACTACTTTCACCTTCTACCGGGGCAGGCGAAGGAAGTGACGTTGCGCACGGACAGAGCACGGGCGCGGCAGATCGAGGTGAGTGCCCTGAACGCCCGCGAGACCCTGCAACTCGATCTGCCGCTCTGAATCGGCTCACACCCCATGCGCTCAGTCGCGGTAGGCAGCTTGGCGCGGAGTGACCTCGACGACACGGATCGTGTGGGCCTTCTACTCTGACCTGGCCGGCACATACTTTGATCCAGGCAGATTGCCGTGGTAAACTGACGATGACCCTACAGAGCGGAGCGAACACTATGGGGACGGACACGCTCCTCACCGTCGACGAGATCAAGCAGAGGGTCCAACCTATCCTGGGCCGTTACGGCGCCAGGCGAGCTGGCCTGTTTGGCTCCGCCGCCTGTGGCCAGATGCGACGCCGCAGCGACGTTGACATCCTGGTGGAGCTCCCACGCCCGGTCGGCCTCTTCGACTTCGTCGGCATTAAGCTGGAGCTCGAAGAGGCTCTGGGCCGCCGGGTCGACCTCGTCGAGTACGACGCGATCAAGCCCGCGATCCGCGAGCGCGTCCTCGCCAACGAAGTGCCCATCCTTTGAAAAGGTAGCTTCTGATGAAGATCACCAACGTTCGCAGCGCCACCGTGGTCATTCCCATTCAGCGCCCGACCGCGATCTCCACGCGACAGCTCCGGGGGCGGGAGTTCGTGCTGGTCTGGCTGGAGACCGATCAGGGCGTCGAAGGGCTCGGGTACACCTACGCGGGCACCATCGGCGGGCGGGTCGTCCAGGCCTGCGTTGACTCCGTCCTGGCGGGGATCCTCGTCGGCCAGGATCCTCGCTACACCGAGCAACTGTGGGAGCGCATGTTCAAGGAGACCCTGCTGATCGGCCGGCGCGGCGCGATGGTGCGGGCCATCGGCGCGGTCGACCTGGCCCTCTGGGACGCCCGGGGCAAGCTCTACCGCGAGCCGCTCTACCGCTTGCTGGGCGGCTATCGCGACCAGGTGCCGGCCTACGCCAGCGGCGGCTACTACCGTCCGGACATCGACCCGCTCAAGGAGGTGGAGGGCGAGATGAGCCGCTACCTGGAGCGGGGCTTCACCACCTTCAAGATCAAGGTGGGTGGCGCCAGCATCGAGCAGGACGCCGAGCGGGTCCGCGTTGCCCGCGAGGTGATCGGCCCTCGCGCCCGGCTGGCGCTGGATGCCAACAACGCTTACAACGACGTGGCGACGGCGATTCGCGCGGCCGAGGCGTTCGCGCCCCACGACATCTGGTGGCTCGAGGAGCCGACCTATCCCGACTCCCTGCCCAACAGCGCGCAAATCGCCGCCCGGGTGCCGATGCCGGTGGCCACGGGGGAGATCGAGGCGACCCGCTGGGGCTTCCGCGACATCATCCAGGCGCGCGCCGCCCAGATCCTTCAGCCCGATGCCGTCGTGCTGGGCGGGATCACCGAGTGGATGAAGGTGGCGCATCTCGCCGCCGGCCACGACCTGCCGGTCGCCCCGCACTGGAACGCAGACGTGCACGTCCACCTTGTCGCCGCCACGGCGAACGGCCTCGTCGTCGAGTACTTCCACCTGGACGAGGACATCTACAACTTCGAGCGGCTGATGGACCCGGAGAATCGGCTCATCGTCGCCAACGGGATGATCCAGGTGCCCGAGCGTCCCGGCCTCGGCGTGGTCCTGAATCCCCGGGCGGTCGAGCAGTATCGGGTCGGCTGAAGATGATGCAATCGCTCCACTGGCCGCGGGCGCTGAAATCGCCAGAGGCGGAGACCCAACTGCGCCAGATGCAGACCGAGGCCCTGTGGCTCTTCCTGGCGCTGGCGGCCCTCGGGTACCTCGGGTGGAACACAGTTTACCCCTGGCTGTGGTCGACTGACGAGGGGGTAACGCACGCCTACATCATCCTCCCGGCAGCGCTGCCGGTGCTGGGCGGGACGTGGCTGTTGCTGCCCCACAGTCAGCGGGCGGCCACCGCGGTGTTCATCGGCGGCGGGCTTCTCGCCATCTCCTGGGCGCTCTACATCACGAACGCGGCGCAGGCGACCGTGCTCTACGCGATGCTCGCGCTGGTCGCGGCATTCGTGGTCCACCCGCTGGGTGGGGGCATCGTCGTCGGCGCGACGATTGGTTTGCTGACGCTGCTCGGAACGGTTCGGCCGGGCCTCGTCGGACCCGCGGAGGTCTGGTCCACGGCCCTCTACGGGATTCTCGGGGTCGTCGGAGTCCACGCGCTCACGCGCCACCTCTTCCTGGCCCTGAAC
The DNA here is from genome assembly GCA_016190465.1 of Chloroflexota bacterium. Taxonomy (GTDB): domain Bacteria; phylum Chloroflexota; class UBA6077; order FW602-bin22; family JACPQP01; genus JACPQP01. Next base: position 7,287 of record JACPQP010000123.1, on the reverse strand, counting down.
TGGTACGTGGATGGCTACGCCGAGGCGGAACGCCGCTCACGGGAGGCTCAGGAGCACCGCGCCCAGCTCGTGCAGGCGCTCAGGCAACTGGACAACGCCTACTACCGCCTGGAGCGGGCGAACGCTGCCCTGCAAGTGGCCTGGAAGGCCGCCGACGAGGCCGAGCGTTCCAAGATGGAGCTGGCTACCAACATCAGTCACGAGCTCCGGACGCCGCTGAACCTGATCATCGGCTACAGCGAGATGATGATCACGTCGCCGGGCAGCTATGGCGGCGTCGCTCTACCGGCGCCCTACCGTGGCGACCTGAACGCCATCTATCGCAGCGCCCAGCACCTCCTGGCCCTGACCGACGACGTCCTCGACCTCGCTCAGTTGGAGGTCGGGCGCCTGGGCTTGCTCCGCGAGCCGGTCGACCTGGGGCAGGTGGTCCGGGATGCCGCCACGCTGGTGCGGGAATACGCCGAGGCCAAGGGGCTGGAGCTGCGGCTGGCGCTCCCCGAGAACCTCCCCACGCTGCTCCTGGACCGCCTGCGCATCCGGCAGGTGCTGCTCAACCTGCTCACCAACGCGGCGCGCCTCACCGAGCGCGGGACCATCCAGGTCCAACTGGTTCGGCGGGAGCACGACGTGCTGGTGCAGGTGACCGATACCGGCCCGGGCATCGCTCCGGACGACCTCCCGCGCATCTTCCAGCGGTTCGTCACCCGGGACAGGCCCCGGCCCGACTGGCACAGCGGCACCGGCCTGGGGCTGCCGATCAGCAAGCGGTTCATCGAGCTCCACGGCGGTGAGATGGGTGTCGAGAGCGCCCTGGGTGTCGGCACGACCTTCTGGTTCACGTTGCCGCACTTACCGCTCGCTGCCGTTCCTGATCGGGTCCCAGTGGGAGAGGGGACGGGGGTGAGGGCGCCACTGGGTGAGGGGACGGGGCACGAACGGTACATCTGGACTGTTCGTGGGGCGGCGACCGCTGCGTCCAGCCTCGGCCCGGCCTACCTGCGCCAGCCGGAGCCGGTTCTGATTCTGGCCCACGCGGAAGCGGGACTCGCTCGCGTGTTCCAGCGGCACCTGGAGGGCTTCCGAATCGAGATAGCGGACACCCTGGCCGACGCCGCGGTTCGCGCGCGGGAGCAGCGGGCAACCGCCATCGTCGCCGATCTCGATGCACCGGTAGAGGGGACGGGAAGCCCGGTGCCAGTGGTCCGTTGTCCGCTTCCGCACATCGGGAGGCTCGCGAAGGGACTGGGAGTCGCCGACTACCTGGTCAAGCCGATCTTTCGCGAAGCGCTTGTCGAGGCCATCCAACGGTTGAAGCACCCGATCAGGCGCGTGCTGATCGTCGACGACGACCCCCGCTTCGTGCGATTCCTGAGCCGAATGCTCGGCTCGGAGGCCCCTGGCTATCAGGTCTCCACTGCACACAATGGCGAGGAAGCGCTCGTCAGGATGCGAGCGGATCCGCCCGACTTGCTCCTCCTCGATCTGACCATGCCTGGCCTCGATGGGGTCGGCGTGCTGAGAGAGATGGGCGCCGCGCCCGGTCTCGCCAGTGTCAAGGTCATCGTCGTGTCGGCGCATGGGGAGGGCGAGGGGATGGTACCGCTGGGCGGCGAAGTCCGGATCAGCAAACCCGAAGGCTTCCACCTGGGCGAGCTGACCCAGGTGATCGGCGCGGCGATCGGCAAGCTGGCGCCGGTGCGCGCGCATCTGAGCACGTAGCGATCAGTGACCAGCTCTGTGTTCATCTGCGTTCATCTGCGGTTCCCGTTCGTCCCGGCCCCCACTGGGCAGGCTGATCGCCGATGGCTGGCGGCTACCTGGCCGGTAGGGAGCCAGCGCCCCCAGGAGCGCCGCCTGGCTGATCGGCTTGGCGAGGTAGGCGACTGCACCGAGGGCCCGGGCCACCTGTGGCTCATAGAGGACCGAGCAAACGATCACCGGGATGCATCGGGTCTCTGGCCGCGCCTTAAGGGCGAGCAGCAGGTCCCAGCCGTCTTGCCCCGGCATCATCACGTCCACCAGGATGACCGTCGGCCGGAGCCCCAGCGCGAGCGACTCGGCCTGGCGAACGTCCGGCGCGCCGACCACCTCCCAGCCATGCTCGGCCAGGTAGCGGGCGACCAGGCCGATGAAGTCGGGCTGGTTGTCCATGACCAGAATGGTGGGACAGGGGGCAACCGGCAATACGACTCGCGCGCTCCAGGATCCAGGCCGGTCTGGCGACTCGACCTCGAGCGTTCCACCGAGCGCCACGACCAGCCGCCGAGCCACCTCAACCTCGAGGCCGGCCCGGCCGGCCTGATCGGTTGACGACATCACATCCGCGGCCGATGCGCTGAGCGCGACCGCGATGCCCCGGCCGATAAGATCGAGCGAGACGTCGAGCCTGCCACCCGCACCGCGCTCGAGCGCGGTGTTGAGCAACCCCAGGAGTATCTGGCGCAGGGCAACCCGATCGCCATAGATTGGTGGAAGATTGGGACGAGCCTGGAGTGAAACCGTGGTCCGGTTTTCCTGGCTCATTCGCTGGAGCAGCGCGACGAGATCGGTGAGTGCGCTGGTCAGGTCGACGTAGTCGGGGTTCATCTGGGCGGCCAGCCGCTCGGTTTCCGCCAGGGCTAGCGATTCCCGTGATTCCGGGTCAGGGGGGACGTCCCTCACCCCAGCCCTCTCCCCGTGGGAGAAGGCTCCCCCCTCTCCCTGTGGGAGAGGGCTGGGGTGAGGGCCGAGCCCGGGGGCATCCGCCAGAGGCGGCCCCGCCGTAAGGCGGATGGTCGCGCGGGTCACCGAAGGCGAAGGCTGCTCCGGCGCCCGTCGTTCCCGGATCTGCCAGCGGTCGCGCAGCAATGAAGCCACGGCGTCGAGGGCGCGCGCGTGATCGCGCTGGTACTGGGTCTTGCTGATGGCGAGCTGGACGACCACCTCGCCCGCGGTCAACCCCTCGATGTAGCGCAACTCGAGGAGCCGATAGCTCCGCCAGGCGCGCGAGTCGGTCGGCGTCGCCGGAGCCGGATGAAGCGAGTCGATGGTGTCCAGCAGCGTCTGAAGCAGGACTTTGCCACGAAGGACGGCGCTATTCCCGGGCGGCGCGTCTACCAGTTGCGCCAGCGGGTGGGTCTGGAGGTAGGCAGCGTCGTACAGGTGGAGCAACGCGTCCCGGACCAGTTGCTCGAACTCCGTCGCCGAGGGATTGGATATGCTTCCTGCCACCATCAGGTGCCTGGACCCTTTATGGGCATTTCGTGGGGATCTGGCGGACCGAGACCGCTTGCGTCTCGTCGCCGCGCTGCCGTACAATGCGCAGGGTCTGGCCGAACGTCGCACTATCGATTGTTCCGTGTCGCATCCTAGCAGAGGACCGACGTGGCGTCAAGCCAGGCCCATTCGGGAGCAGGGCTTATGCGTTCTCCCTTGGCTGGCGACTGGAAGTCGCGCCTACCGTTGCAAAGCCCGCCTGCGCGGGCTAAAACAGTCGGCGCAAGCCGACTTGGCAATGGCAGGCGCGGTTTCAACCGCCAGCACGATCAGAACGCATAGGCCCTGATTCGGGAGGGAGTCACCGAGTCAGCAAACGGGAGGGGGAAGAAGCACAGGCGAAGGAAGATGGGGGCGCTAGACGCGCCCACCACGCGGTCAGAGGCATCCGCACGACGCGGTGGTCGTATCAGCGAGGTGATCAAGACACGGAGAGGCGAGGAGGTTTCTTATGTGCGCGCGTTTCACTCGTCGGCAGTTCGTCGGTATGACCGGAGCAGTCGCCGGCTTTGCGCTCCTTCAGGCCTGCGCTCCCGCACCCACGCCCACACCGGTTCCTCCGAAACCGGCGGCGCCCGCCGCCAAGGCGCCGGCTGCCGCCGCAAAAGGCACGGTAAGCGAGTGGGGATGGGTCAACTGGGCGGAAAATGACAAGTGGAAAGGCCTGGACGGGAGACCACCGCGTGAGCATTTCGAGGGCGAGACGGGCATCAAGCTGGAGTATACCAACTACGCGTATGCCGACTACCTGGCTGCCCTCAAGACGGCGCTCCCGGCCGGCGCCGGCCCGGACGTCTTCGAGATCAACTGGCAGGTTCTCCAGCCCTACGCTTCGCCCGACATCGTGTTGCCGCTCGATGACCTGGCGAAGGTGACCTGGGGCGACTGGAAGAAGCAGTTTATCCCGGGCCTGATCGACGAAGTGGACCGGCTGGGCCGTGGGCAAGCGTACTTCATCCCCATCTACGGCCAGCTCCTCGGGTATCTCTTCTACAGCCTGCCCATCTTCGAGAAGAACAAGCTCAGCGTGCCCAAGACGTGGGCCGAGTTCGAGGCGGTCTGCGAGACGCTGAAGAAGAGTGGCGCGATCCCGCTGGCGGTCGGCGGCAAGGACTTCTGGCAGCAAGTCGACTGGTTCATGTCGTTGACCGAGGTCGCGGCGCCGGGCAAGCTGGACGAAGTGCAGCGGGGTAACGGCAAGCTCACCGACAAGGACATCGTCCAGACGATGCACCTCCACAAGAAGATATATACGAGTGGCTGGTTCGCCGAGGGCGCGCTCGGCGTGCCCACGGCCGGTGGTAGCCAGCTCTTCCACGAGGGCAAGGCGGCGATGATGCTGCTGGGCACTCATGTCATCTCGTGGAGCAAAGTCGCGACGCTGAAGGAGGCGTCGCTCACCTGGGGCACGTTCGTCGTGCCCGACTCGAAGGGATTGGTGGCGACGGCCTGGGCGATGAGCATCCCCAAGGCGGCCAAGAATCGAGATCAGGCCTGGCGCCTTGTCCAGTGGTCGTCTGCCGAGAAAGGCCAGGAGATCGTGGCTGCCGCGCCCGAGCCGCCGGCTCATATGAAGTACAAGATGGCCGGCGTCGGCACGGTCTTCGACAAGAACATCATCGAGCCCTTGATCGAGAACATGGCCAGAGGGAAGAACCGGCTGCGGTGGATGGAGTGCTCGGCCCTCATCGACGCGGTCGGGCCGGTGATGCAGGGTGTCGCCAGCAACCAACTGACGCCCGAGGCCGCGATGGCGGAGCTCGAGAAGACGCGGGAGACACGCTGCCAGAAGTAGTACCGCTTGGGCAACCAGAGCAACCGAAGGGTCAACCTGTCCCGAGGGCCGGGGGCATCGAGGAGGGAAGACGTGCACCACGACTCTGCGGTAGGGATGCGAACGGCGGGGTCAGCGGCCTCGGTGGTCTGGCCGGCGATCTGCCGCTTTGCGCGACGCCACGAGATCAACGGGAACGTCCTGTACGTGCTGCCGGCCCTCGGTGTGTATCTGCTGTTCGTCGCCTGGCCGGTGATCTCGGTCGTCCGGGACAGCTTCTACGACTGGGACGGCATCCGTCCCCGGCGCACGTTCATCGGCCTGGGCAACTACGCCGAGTTACTCGCCGATCCGATCTTTCTTCGGTCGATCTGGAACAACCTGGTCTGGGGCATCGCGTCGATCGCCGCGCTCCTGGTGCTGGGCTTCTCGATGGCCTATCTCCTCAACGGCAAGCTGCGGGCGCGAGACGCCTACCGCGCCGCCCTGTTCCTGCCGGTCACCGTTTCCGGAGTGGTAGTCGCCATCGCCTGGGGCTTCATCTACCACCCCGAGATCGGCCTGCTGAACTCGGCCTTGCGCACCGTCGGGTTGGGGAAGCTGGCCGCGGTGTGGCTGGGCGACCCCAGGCTCGCGCTCTACTCGGCCATCGCCGTGAATGTCTGGCACTACACCGGCGCCTGGGTGGTGATCTACCTGGCTGGCCTCCAGACGATCCCCAACGAGTTGATGGAGGCGGCCTCCATCGACGGCGCCAACGCCTGGCAGCGGATGTGGCGCATTGCCATCCCACTGGTGAAGCCCACCACGGCGGCACTGCTCATCCTCGGCGCCATCGGCGCGGTCCGCACCTTCGAGATCGTCTACATCCTGACGCAGGGTGGGCCCTACCACGCCTCGGAGGTGATGGCGCTGCGCGTCTATAACCTGGCGTTCATGCTCCATCGCGCGGGCTACGCGTCCGCCCTCTCGGTGGTGCTTCTCGTCATCGCCGCGGTGATCACCGTCCTGCAACTCCGTCTGTACCGCGGTGCCCACCAGGGCGCCTAGGAGGAGGCCTGCCCATGTCCCAGCGCCGATCCGCAGCGCTGCTCTCGCTGCGCCTCGTCGGTCAGAACGTTGCGCTGACCCTGGTGTGCCTGCTGTTCCTGGTGCCGGTGATCCACATGATCAGCACATCGCTCAAGGGGGATATGGAGAGCTACGCCAACGCCGGCCTGATCCCCTGGACGATCGACGTGGCCAAGTACGCCACGGTGTGGCAGCAGACGAACGTCCCCCTGCTGGGCTTCAACAGCCTGGTCGTCACCACGGCCACCACCCTGCTGGTGCTCTTCGTGGGCTCCCTGGCCGCCTACGCCTTCTCCCGGCTGCGGTTCTTCGGGCGAGGGCCGCTGCTCGTCGTCTTCCTGGCCGGCCTGATGCTCCCCGGCGCCGCCGTGATCGTGCCCCTGTACCAGATGAACCGGACTCTGGGAACGATGAACACCTACCCGGCGCTGATCGGGCCCTATGTCGCGTTCGGCCTTCCCTTTGCCATCCTTCTCCTGCGCAACTACTTCGACACGTTGCCCCGCGAGATCGAGGAGTCGGCCCGGATCGACGGCGCCTCCACCTTCGCCGTCTACTGGCGGATCCTGCTGCCACTCACCCGGCCCGTGCTGGCGACCGTGGCAATCTTCCAGGCGCTGGCAGCGTGGAACGAGTTCCTGCTGGCGCTGCTCTTTATGACCAAGGCGCACGTACGCACCCTGCCCCTGGCCGCGGTGGTCTTCACCTCGCTCTACCAGACCCGCTACGAGCACATGTTCGCCCTGCTCGTGATGATGACCATCCCGGTCGTGGCGCTCTACCTCGTCATGCAGCGGCACTTCATCGGCGGTCTGACGGCCGGAGCGGTGAAGTTCTGATAAGATTGCTCCTGGTGGAGCGGGGCGGCGGTTTCCGGGCGCTTCCACAGGCACGTGGTATCAAGTGGGATGAGGAGCAGAATGAACGGGCGTGAGCGATTCCTTCGCACCTTGCGGCTCCAATCGGTCGATCGGGTGCCAAATGTCGAGTTGGGCTGCTGGGGCCAGACCTACGAGCGCTGGGAGAGAGAGGGCATGCCCCGCGACGCCGAGACGACCTTCGGCGTCCACCGGGGCAACGAGTACTTCGGCCTCGACCGCTGGGAGGCCGTCCCGGTCAAGGTGCTGCTGTACCCACAGTTCGACGAGGTCACCCACTACGAGGACGACGAGATCATCATCTAC
>JACPQP010000122.1 GCA_016190465.1 Chloroflexota bacterium | reverse complement strand
GCACGGGGGAGGGGGGGCAGGCACGGGGGCCTGCCCCTACTCTCCGATCCTTTTAATAGGCGGTACCCACTGCCACCGCTACAATAGCATAGACTTGTTGTCGGATCACGAGATGGCAGGCGACTTGCTTCAGCCGATCGCGCAACAAGGCGAGTGAACTGACCACTACTGATGCATGGAGGAGCGCAGCGTGAAGACAGTCGACGAAATCTACATCTCCGGGATGTTCACCGTCGCTCGCGTTGGCCACGAGGAGCTCGAGTTGGGGCCCGCGCTGGAGCGAGCCAGACTGGTGTTGATCAGTCGGGAGGAGTGGGAGAGCCTCTGCACTTACCTGACGGCCGATGCCAAGGAACGGCGAGTGTCAGCCCGGAGCGTTTGAATCATCACAAATACGACCATTGACGGTTTTCACCCCGGTCGCTACAATCTGCCCTGACATCGCCCTGGAAGGGATGACTGTGCCATCGGAAACACCAGCACTGCCGAGACTGAAACGGGTCGAGAAGTCGAAGCCGGCCAGGATCCGGAACCTGGCCATCGTCGGCGTCGTGATCCTCGCCGCCATCGCGCTCTACGTGACGGGTTCCGGACGCCCACAGCCCGCTCCGGTTGTGCCATCCGCGGGCATCGCCGGCCAGCCCGATGGCCGCATCCGGATCACGAACGTCACCGACGTCGCCTTTGCGGTGTCCTGGGTGTCGGCTGGCCCGACCACCGGCCAGCTCCGTTGGGGATCGAGCCCCAGCCAGATGACGAACGTCACGCCCGACATTCGGGGAGCCAGCGTTTCGTCACGCACCCACTACGTGGTGATCCCCAGCCTGCGTCCGGCGACGACGTACTATCTCGAAGCCATCTCGGGCCGGACCGTGGAGAACCTGAACGGGCAGCCCTATCAGGTGACGACTGGCCCGGCGATCGGGATGCCCGGTCTGCCGGTCGTCCTCTTCGGCCAGGTGCTGGCACCCGACGGTGGCGCGCCGGTTGCCGGCGCAATCATCTACGTCCGGGTGCGCGATCGCGACGGGCGCGGCACTCCGGGCGACTCGGGGGAGCTTTCGGCGATCACCGACGACGATGGAAGCTGGGGACTCGACCTGAATGCCCGCGTGCCCGATCTCAAGGGCTACTTCGCCTTCACGGAGACGACTGACGAGGTGGTCGTCGACGTCGAGGCTGCGGACAAGGGCGTGGCGTCGACGGTGCTTCGCATCGCGACGGCGACCGAGACGGAACAGACGATTACCCTTCGGCCGAAGCCGTAGAGGAGGTGGCCCGTGCCGATCATCCACCAGGTTGTGGTGCGCCGTCGCACGGTTCTCCAGCTTATGGCGGGCGGAGTTCTGGCCACGGCAGTCGGGTGTGCCGCACCTGCCGCGCCGACGGGCGAGCCGACGAAGCCAGCGGCGCCGAGCGCACCTGCCCAGTCGACCGGCCTCCCCGCGCCGACGCCCCTGCCATTCGTCGAGGTCGATCCGGTCAAGGTTCAGTTCGTCCGGTCGATCGGCACCTCCGGCGCGGGTGATGGACAGTTTGCCGAGCCGCGGCACATCGCCGTCGACAAGCAGGGCAACCTTTACGTCGCCGACCGCGAGCTGGGCCGCGTCCAGGTCTTCAACAAGGACGGCGCATTCCAGCGTGCCTGGGGGAAACGGGGCAAGAGCGAGAACGATGGTGAGTTCGCCGACCTGCGCTCCCTCCGACTCGACAGCGCCGGAAACCTGCTCACCCTCGACGGGGAGCACGGTTGGCTGAAGAAGTTTACCCCAGCCGGCAACTTCGTGTTCAAGTTCGGGCCGGACAAGACGGAGTCCTATCACCCGGCCGGCCTTGGCCTCGACGGATCGGACAATGTGTACCTGGCTGACACGGGGAACAACCGCATCCTCAAGTTTGATCGGAGCGGCAGCCTTGTCGGCACGTTTGGCCAGCCCGGCAAGGGCGATGGGCAACTCGATCAGCCGACCGATGTCGTCGTCGACGGCCAGGGGGGCATCTACGTGGCAGACACGGGGAACGACCGGATCCAGAAGTTCGATGCGAGCTTCAAGGCCCTCCACAAATGGGCGATGCCCCACGCGAACACGGTGGAGGGTCCCCACCTGGCGCTGGCTGCTGCCGGCACGCTTTACGTGACCGATCCCGAGGGAGGGCGCGTCCTCGCGTTTGACGCGAACGGTAAGCTGCTGGGCCGCATCGGGAGCCGGGGCGATGGCCAGGACCAGTTCCAACGCCCGCTCGGCATCACCGTGGATGCCAACAGCATCTACGTCGTCGACCGCGGCAAGCGGCAGGTGCTCCAGTTCAGTGTGGGCTAGACGGCGACGGGGCGACACAGAGACATGGGGCTCAGTGCACGCCAACGGCGGTGGCTTCCGTCCGGCGCGGGGGCAGCCCGCAGAACTGTTCGTAGTCGATCAGCTCGGTGATCGTCGGGTTGTCGCCGCACATCGGGCAGCTCTGGTCGCGGCGGATCTTGACCTCGGAGAACTCCATCGCCAGCGCGTCGAATAAGACCAGCCGACCGATGAGTGGCTCCCCCTTGCCGATGATCAGCTTGATCGTCTCGACCGCCTGGAGCGACCCGATGATGCCGGGCAGCACCCCCAGCACGCCGGCCTCGGCGCAACTTGGCACCGCACCCGGCGGTGGCGGCGCGGGGAAGAGGCAGCGATAGCACGGGCCAGCCCCGGGCTTGAAGACGGTCACCTGGCCGTCAAACATGAAGATGCTGCCGTGGACGACCGTCTTGTTCAGCATCACCGCGGCGTCGTTGACGAGATAGCGCGTCGGGAAGTTGTCGGTGCCGTCGACGACGACGTCGTAGTCCGCCAGGACTCGTAGCGCGTTCTCCGACGTCAACATCTCCTGGTGCTTGACGACCCTCACGTCCGGATTCAGCGCGGCAATCGTCTCGGCCGCGGAATCGACCTTCGGACGTCCGACCGAACCAAGGCGATGAAGGATCTGTCGCTGGAGATTCGACTCGTCGACCACGTCGAAGTCCACGATGCCCAGCGTGCCGACGCCGGCCGCGGCGAGGTAGAGCGCGGCTGGCGAGCCCAGACCGCCGGCGCCAATGAGCAGCACGCGTCCGTTGAGCAGCTTGCGCTGTCCGATCGCGCCCACGTCGGGCATGATGATGTGGCGGTGATACCGTCGAACCTGCTCCGGGGTGAACGATGCCATGTTCCCTTCCTAAATATAATAGTTGAACGTGCGGCGCCGCTCGCGGTCCAGGAGATCGGCGAGCGAGACCCGGGCGAGCACCTGCTGCGCCACGTCGTCGACCTCTTGCATGACCTGCCGCAGCGCAAAGCAGGTTGATCGCCGGGCACCCTCGCTCGAAGGCTCCAGGGACGCCAACACCGGTCCTTCCAGCGCCAGGACGACTTCACCCAGGTTGATCTCGCTGGGCGGCCGCGCCAGCGCGTGGCCGCCACCCGGACCACGCCGACTGTTGATGAGCCCGGCCTTCCGCAGGAGAGTGAGCAACTGGTTCAGATACGGCTCCGGAATGTCCTGGCGGACCGCGATGTCGTGGCTTTGCACTGGCCCCTGGCCGATGAACCGGGCGAGGTCGAGCATAGCCCGCACGCCGTACTCCGTTCGCGTCGAGATCTTTAGCGTACGAGCACCTCCTCCTCGCTGATCTCCCCGTCGGCGATCCGAAACGAGCGCACCACCGTCTGCTCACGATCGCCCAACGAAGCGATGACATAGCTCTGATCGGGGTAGAAGGCCAGACGGATGTCGGTCTGGGACGGGTAGGCCGGAGAGTGCGTGTGGGAGTGGAAGATGCCCACCAGGTCCAGGCCCAGGCGGTCGATCTCCTCGAACACCCGCAGTTGCTCTTGCGGATCCATGCGATAGTTCAACGGGCTGCGCTCGACGTTCGCCATCGGGTAGAACCGCTCGACGCGCGTCCCGTCCGAGCCTCGACGGCCGGCAAACAGTCCGCAACACTCGTTCGGATACTCGTCCTGCGCGTGGCTGACCGCAGCCTGATACACCTCCGGCGAAAGCTCGATACCCCATTCGCCACGGGGCGGCCTGTCCGCGCCACCCATCAGCATCGGCACGAACGCGACCTGATCGCCGTCCTTGACCCGGGTGCCGATTCCCTGAAGGGAGCGAATCTCCTCGCCATTGACGTAGGCGTTGACGTAGTGGCGTAGGTCGTTCTCCTCGAGGAGCCGTTCGCGCAGGCCCGGAAACTCGACCTCCAACGCCTGGATGACCTCGCCGATGCTCTGCGCCTGCACGGCGACGTGGCCTCGTCCCTGGGTGAGCTGGCGATATGGCGTGGGAATGTAGACGTCGACGCTCATCGTCCCCGATCTCAAACCCAGCTGAAAACGGTGATCCAACACCGGCAATCTGCGCTAATCCTCTATGTAGGTATCAGAAAGTTTTTGATGGTTTTGGGGACACCCCAAACCCCG